>NZ_JANMZA010000068.1:0-1705 GCF_031382685.1 Chamaesiphon sp. OTE_8_metabat_110
CAGCAGAAACGTGAATCAACTTACTGTCGTAAATAAGGAATGTTTAATTATGAAATTCATCCAAGTATCGATCCTGTGTTTGGCTTCTTTAGTAATAATGAGCGCCGCAAAAGCTGCAACCCAAGATCGGGTTCCGGCTGGCTCTGCGGCGATAAATTCTATGATGGAAATCCGCCCACAGACAACTCAGACTAGTTCTTCAGATCGTCCTTTGCAGTTAGCAGCAACTCTCAAGTCCGGTACATTCGTTCGTGGCGAACAACCGACAAGGTGGTGCCAGTATCGTGACTAAAAACGGTCGATCTTTTCTACAACTAGATTCAGCATTCAAAACTTCTAACCAAGGGCCAGATTTGGTAGTTGTTTTACATCGTTCTGGTAATGTTCTCGGTACGTCCCAAGCACCCAATTATGCATTAAAAGGCGGTGATTATGTAGTTCTGGCTCGCCTAAAAAAATATAGTGGTGCCCAAATTTATGCCATTCCTGCCAATATCAACCTCGCAAATTATCGCTCTGCGGCGATCTGGTGTCGCAAGTTTAATGCTACTTTTGGCGTTGCGCCGTTGGGCTAAAACTGATGTAATTACAGCCAAGTCATAGTCTGTTGGCGATCGGATCGTCAATAACAGAATCGATCTCCAGCAGATTTTTTATTTAGATCTATCAGGGGGAAACGCAGAATTTGGGTGCGATTCAAGCTATTTGTTGTTGCAAATGAGCGCGAAATCTACACCTGTCGATCCACCTGTTCAAGCCGATCTAGATCGAACAGTTCCGTTGAAATTTAAAATCAGCGTTTGAATTTTGGATCTTTTTATCAGCCAAACAACTCAAGTCGTTAGTCGATCGCGCTCTGCATACTAGATAAGGTTAGATGTAAGGCTCAAACGATGACTGACGACGACATGACTAGTGATAGTTGGGATGAAGATGAAGAAGAACTGGAAACTCCCCAAATGGTAGGCAGCGCAATTGCACGTAGCCTCTACCGCGATCCTGCCCTAGCTGAAGCGATCGGGCGCGAACAACTGGGGCTGACTCAAATGGTGACTAGATATCAACAATCGAGTGACGATCCGGTCTATGAAATTCTGGAGATGACCAGAAATATTACTACAGTTGTCGGACAGGTTTATACAAATATCCCGATCTTAGTCTCCGATGCCATGAGCGAAAGTGCGGCAAACATCGAGAGTCGGGTGATTCTAGCAGTCCGGCAAAGTAGTAGACCGCTCGATCTGGAGCCATTGACTGCACAATTAACAGCGGTGAGTGAGGTAACAGCCAAAAATACCAGCACCCAGCTTGAAGCTCAAACAGCCGTCCTCCAGCGCATCGCTCTCAAACCGCAAAAAATCCCCTATATTTTCTATGCCAGTGTAGGTGTAGTTGGAATAGCGAGTCTGCTGGCTTCTGCTTTCACCTGGAAGACAGTCAACGAGCGGATGGCATTGGTGCAGTGGGTAGTTACTCCCGATGGACAATTGGCTAAAGCGATTGTGGTGGCGAATAAGGGTCGATTAGACCAAAACTGTAGAAATACTACCCGTAAACTCGATAGCAAAGTGAAGATTAACGGAATCGATCGCGATAAAATTTGCTTTGTAGCGATCCCTTAGTTGTTGAATTAAACTGTAATAATCGATCGGACAATTCACGAGTGGATTGCCCCAAATTCGGTTAAGGTCAGGTTTTACGGATG
>NZ_JANMZA010000033.1:0-2971 GCF_031382685.1 Chamaesiphon sp. OTE_8_metabat_110
TGGGATTTATTCAGCGGCTCGATTATTTTCACGGATAAATGCTCGATGTCTATCTACAGCGGCTAAAAGTTGTTGGTTTGGTGTCGGCGGATTTTCGATTAGCTCGAAGATTGTCTGAGCATCCCGTTCTGATAACACGATCGTTCGTTCTGTTTCCAGAATCTGATTCGCTGCTGTGAGTGCCGATTGGACTAAAAATTGATTTAAGGTAGCACCAGATAAGTCTGCGGCTCTTTGCAAAGTTTCTTTGACCGCAGGGGGTATTCTGGCTACTACTCGCGCATCCTGGGTGGGTTGGTTCATCGGAAGTTATGAGGATTTATCTTAATTCTAACTTGCTGGTGCCAAAATGGCATCAACGAGATCGAGACGATCTACGAGAGTAAATCTTACCCGATCGATTAAATTGAGATCGAGTTGATGGTATCTTACACAAGCTCGATCGCAGTTTTGTAGTGCCTTTCAGAAAAACAGAAAATAATCAGATAGATGAACTATTGCTGTCTGACAACTTAAAGGATACTCCCTGGGATAAGCATCGGTGATTTGCCGATCGAGTTATGTCGCATTATGCTGGCTCAAAATTCGATCGATATGCCGAGCGGATTGCTTTGTGTAGTCAGTTGTTAGAGTTCGATCTCAAAGCAGCAGATGATAATACGAGTAGACTTCAGCTCAGATCGGCGAGATTTTGTCGGGTGCGGCATTGTCCGGTTTGCCAGTGGCGCAGAAGTTTGATGTGGAAAGCAAAAGCTTATCAAGTATTACCTAAGATCATCGAGCAGTATCCGACTCATCGCTGGCTATTCATGACCCTGACTCAGAAAAATATCCCTATTACTGAGCTGCGAAGCACTATAACTGAGATGAATAAAAGTTTTAAGCGGATGGTTGGGCGGAAGATATTTCCCGCAATTGGCTGGCTAAAAGCTACGGAAGTTACCAGGGGAAAATATGAAACTGCTCACCCACATTTTCACTGTCTATTGATGGTTCGTGCTAGTTATTTCAGTCATGGCTACATCAAACAGTCTGAATGGGTTGAACTCTGGCGAGATTGTTTGCGATTAAACTACAGCCCCATCATCGATATTCAGGCTGTGAAGAAGGATCTCAATCCTGCCGTGCTAATTCCTGAATTACTGAAATACTGTACTAAGGAAAGCGATATGGTGGCAGATCGGGAGTGGTTTTTGGAGCTAACGCAGCAACTTCATAATATGCGGGCAATTTCTACTGGCGGTGTGTTGAAGGAATACCTACGAGAGTTAGATTCAGATGCGATCGAATCAGTGGAGATCGATGGTGACAAAGTTAGAGGAGAGCATCGACAGTTTCTGTTTGGGTGGCGGCATAGTGACAATAAATACAGGATAGTTAGCTAATTAGCGCACTACTAGAATAATTAGGTTCAATAATTAGGTTCAAATGCGATCTAAGGATAGAGACACAAACCTTGCGCGATTGCACCTTCCAGTAATTTAACGTGTAGAGAATACGTGCCATTACCTAAAGCCGATTCGCGCAAGCGATGGGGGAATTTAACGAAGCAGGAAAAGTGTGGCATGTGGATTTCACCATCTACACCCATTAGCTGCAAAGCAGGATTCTATATTCTCGATCGACCGAATATCGCATTCAGGCAATTGAGGATGTCGATCGATCCATTCTAAATCAGAGACGCGACAGCGAAAAGGATATAGTTAAACAGAGAGAAGTTAGCATGGGGTTGCATTCACCCATTCATCGCGTAGCGAAGTCTTATCGAGCAGGAATAGTGTCAAGTCTATTGATTATTCCCGCTCGATCGATTAGTTCTGCTGTGCTTTCAATTTCTTGATAAGGCAGATTATCGTCAGAAGAGTTTCCACTAAATGTAATGAATCTAAAATCTGAGAAAGTTCGGGTAGATGATGGATCATATGGTTTTTACTTAGTTGATTGGTAGATTTCGATCGGACTTCACTCGAGATCAATGTTTATCAGCTACACCATCAGCCATCTGCAAACTTATATCCCCACAAAAATACCAGCCCGAAGTCATCAGGCTGGTATCGTTATCTAAAACATTCGATTAATTTTTAGTTATTGCGGAGATCTACCCACCCCTCCCAAGAGGGGATTTTTTAATCTAGCCCTTGCTCTTAAAGTCCCCTCCGAGGAGGGGTGCCCGTAGGGCGGGGTGGGTCGGGTTTCCGAAACCTACAACCTAACCCTTTCTCGCAGCCGCAGCTTCATCGGGATGAATGCCCAGGCGGGTCAGATTGACGCGTCCCTTATTGTCGATTTCGCGCACCTTGACGATCACTTCATCGCCGACGCCGACTTCATCTTCAACTTTACCCACGCGATAATCGGCGAGTTGGGAGATATGGATCATCCCTTCTTTGCCCGGTAGCAGCTCCACGAAGGCACCGATCGGGATAATTCGGGTTACGCGTCCGGCATAGACATCGCCTTCGTTGAGGCGGCGAGTTAAGCCTTGGACGATTTGGATCGCGCGTTTGGCTTTCTCATTATCGACAGCGGAGACGGTGACGGTACCATCATCGTCGATGTCGATTTTGGCTCCAGTTTCTTCGGTAATTCCTTTAATGGTTTTACCGCCAGGGCCGATGACCAAGCCGATTAGTTCTGGCTCGATTTTGAAGGTGAGTAAGCGTGGTGCAAAGGGTGAGAGTTCTTCGCGGGGTTTGTCGATCGCGGCTAACATTTTCTCTAGAATATGTAGGCGAGCGGGACGTGCTTTGTTGATTGCTTCGGCGATGACGGTCATCGGTAAACCGCTGATTTTCATGTCCATTTGCAGGGCGGTAATTCCGGTATCGGTACCTGCCACTTTGAAGTCCATGTCGCCGAGGAAGTCTTCAATTCCCTGAATATCGGTAAGAATCCGTACTTCTTCGCCTTCTTTGATTAGTCCCATTGCTGCACCACTAACTGGTTTGGTAATTGGTACGCCAGCATCCAT
>NZ_JANMZA010000074.1:0-9635 GCF_031382685.1 Chamaesiphon sp. OTE_8_metabat_110
GTGGGGGAGTAGGGGAGTAGGGGAGTGGGGGTGCTGGGGGGCTGGGGGACTGGGTGATGGCTGGAGTTGGATGGCTGCTGAGGAGTTCGAGTTGGCGAGCCATGATTTGGAGCTGCTGCTGGATTAGCGATTCGATCGCGCTGCTAGTACCCGCACTCATCGCACTGTTAGCCGCTGGCTGGGCGACGGAGATGACGGGGTTAATTGCTGGCGGTGGTGGGGGCGCGATCGGGCTGGGTGCGACGGCAATTGGTAAATTAACTGGCGGAGTCGGCTGGGCGATTTCAGGTGCTGGAAAGGCTTCTGGGGGCAACTGGAAATCGATCGAGCGGGCGAGGGTTGTCATTGTCGAGCAATCTTCTAACAACTGCCGAAAAGTCACGGGGACTTTGAATTTCTTTTTTAAGCTCAGCGCTATTTGAGTGAGCGACAGCGAATCCAAACCTAGTTCCAAGAAGGTCGAGCCTCGATCGCCCGTACCGATCTTGATGCCAGCGGCAGCCTCGATAACTACGGCGATTTCGGGCATCAATCGCTCGTGCCTATTCTGTTCGGGCATTATCCTCATTGCTGGTTCTGACAATTGCTGTGAAGTCATCGCTGTGTTTGGCAAAGGTGCGGTTGGAGTGGAATCGATCGCAGTCGCGGTAGCTAGATCGGTTGTGGGGACTGAGTTGCGAAAATGAGGCGGTGGGTCGATCCAATATTTTTGTCTCTCGAATGGATAGGTTGGCAGTGGTACCCGCTGTCGAGTTTCCTGATGATAAAATTTCTGCCAGTCGATATTGGCTCCGGCTTGCCACAATTGCCCGATCGCGGCGAGAATATATTGCCAGTCCCGATCGGGTGCGGCGACATTGCCCAAGGACGGGATGACATTCTGGCGATCGCGGCGTTGTTGGGTAGCGAGAGTGGTTAAAGATTGCCGAGGGCCGATTTCTAGGAGGACATAATCGGGATTGCGCTCCCACAATGTCTGAATTCCTTTGGCAAACTGGACTGGCTGGCGGAGATGTTCTGCCCAATACTGGGGATCTACAGCTTGCGCTGCGGTAATCCAGTCGCCTGTGACTGCCGACACAAATGGGATCTGGGGTGGCGACAATCGCACTCGGGCAACCTCAGCGGCAAAAGGGGCGACGATCGCTGCCATCATTGGGGAGTGAAAGGCATGGGAGGTGTGGAGTAATTTACAAGCGATGGTAGCTGCGGTGAGTTCCTGTTCCAATCGCTCGATCGCCTGTGTCGAGCCGGAAACAACGCAGGCGACGGGACTATTAATCGCGGCGATCGCGAGTTCCGGCGGAAGTTTGCTGGCAATCTCTTCGGCAGAACAGCGGACGGAGAGCATCGAGCCAGCAGGCAAATCCCACATCAATTGTCCCCGCTTGGCAACGAGCTGGAGGGCATCAGTTAGCGAGAACACTCCCGCTAAGCAAGCAGCGACAAATTCGCCGACACTGTGTCCGATCGCGGCTTGAGGGCGAATGCCCCAACTTTGCCACAGTTGGGTGAGTGCATATTCGATCGCAAACAGAGCTGGTTGGGTGTAACGAGTTTGACTGAGTAATTCGGTACTCTGAGCTGTCGCTAATGCTGACGGATAAATTATTTCCCGTAAATCTAGCCCGAGTAATGGTTGTAAAATCTCCGTACAATTATCGATCGCTTGTCTAAATATGGGTTCCGATCGATACAAATCTAACCCCATATTTACGTGCTGAGCGCCCTGTCCGGAAAACATCCACGCTACCTCAGCATTTTGGCTGTCAGCATTTTGAGTAGCGGTTAATTGCGGGGGTAATGTCGCCAGATTGACGATCGCGTCGCTCGGCTGCTGACAGACGACAAATCGCCGCTGTGAGTAGCGTTTGCGCCCTTGTTGGAGGGTGGCGGCGATATCGGCTAGGGGTGGATTAGAAGCTCGTTTGAGGTAGTCGTGAAGGTCGTTTGTCTGCCTGTCGATCGCGGTAGCGGTTTTAGCCGAGAGTAACAATAACTGATAGGGACGACTCGGACTCGATGGCGGTATGACTGGGGGCTGTTCGAGGATGACATGAGCGTTGGTGCCGCCGCCGCCGAAGGAGCTAACTCCCGCGCGGCGCGGGGTAGTAGCTTTCCAGTCTGTTAATTTAGCGTTGACATAGAAGGGGCTATTGGCAAAATCGATGTAGGGATTCGGTCGCTCGTAGTTGATACTCGGGGGGATTTGGCGATGGTAGAGGGCTAAAACTGTCTTGATAAATCCCGCTACCCCAGCGGCAGCGGTAAGGTGTCCCAAATTACTTTTAATCGAGCCGATGCCACAAAATTGGGTGGCGGTAGTTTTAGTGCGGAAGGCTTGAGTTAGGGCTTCGACTTCGATCGGATCGCCTAAAGCAGTTGCGGTACCGTGAGCTTCGATATAAGAAATCGTCTCAGGATCGACCCCAGCTTGAGCTTGAGCCTGAAGAATCGCACCCATTTGACCCCTAACGCTCGGAGCCGTAAAACTGACCTTATCCGCGCCATCATTATTGATCCCGACACCCTTAATCACCGCATAAATCCGATCGCCAGATGCGATCGCCTCGTCCAAGCGTTTGAGGACGACTAGCCCCCCACCATTATTAAATAATGTCCCCTGGGCGTTGGCATCAAACGGACGGCAATGTCCGTCGGGGCTGAGAATACTCCCCTCCTGATGCAAATAACCGCGATTTTGGGGTGTATCGATCGCCACACCGCCAGCTAGCGCCAAATCGCAGCGGTTGGCTAATAAGCCTTCGTAAGCTTGAATAATCGCCACTAAAGAAGTCGAACAAGCCGTACTGATATTAATACTCGGCCCTTGGAGATTGAGTTGATAGGAAGCTCTAGTGGCAAAATAATCGCGATCGTTAACCAAATGTGTCTGGAACTCACCAAACCGATCGAGAATATCCGTTGGGCTTTGCCCTGCCTTCGGCAATCGATCGCTCAAATGTCGCTCGAAATAAGTAGTATCAGCCGAGCCAGCATAGATCCCGATTTTATTTGTTGCCCCAGCGACATAGCCCACCGTCTCAAGGGCTTCGGCGGCTAGCTCCAGCAATACTCTAGCTTGAGGATCCATCATTTCTGCCGTTCTCGCAGTCATCCCAAAGAAGCTGGCATCAAAGAGTTCGGCTCCGGCGAGAACGCCTTTGGCGCGGACATAATTGGGATCGGCGAGTACTTGTGGATCGACACTCGGATCGATTTCATCTGGCTCGAAAAAAGTTATTGCTTCTCGCCCCGCGCACAAATTTTCCCACAGCAGATCGACGCTATCGGCACCAGGAAATCTACCCACCATGCCAATTACAGCGACATCGGTATTTTTAACAGCAGGTAATTGCGTTAGCGGGACGCTCGGCGCTACTGTCGTCGGTGGTTGGGCGACGAGTACCGAATTGAGATATTTAGCTAACGCTCGAATCGTTGGATATTGATACAGTCTCACTGGCGAAACTTTGAGGTTAAACTTCGCTTGGATCGACTCGATGGCGGCTAAGCCTAATAAGGAATTACCACCTAAATCGAAAAAATTATCCTCGACACCAATCTTTTCCAGGCGGAGACTAGCTTGCCAAATCTCGATTAAGATTTGCTCAATCGCGGTATCGGCAGCCACCAGCGTCGCTCTGTAGTCGATTTGCGGTTGCTCGGGGAGGGGCAAGGCTTGACGATCGATTTTGCCATTAGCAGTTAGGGGCATCGCTGCCACACACACGAAGGCCGCCGGAACCATATAGTCGGGTAACTGCTGCTTGAGTGTCGCTCTCAATGCGGGAATGTCCAGCGGTGCTGGCGTCGCAGGTACCACATACGCTACTAGCCTGAGATCGCCCGGTGCGTCCTCTCTGACGATCGTTACGGCTTCTTGGATCTGCGGTTGTTGAGTGAGCGTCGCGTCGATTTCACCCAGCTCGATCCGAAAACCGCGAATCTTCACCTGATTGTCGCTGCGTCCCAAATACTCCAGATCGCCATCGGGCAGGTACCTCGCCAGATCGCCAGTTTTATACAGCACGCCATCCGGGGCGAAGGGATGCGGGATAAACCGCTCGGCGGTGAGTTCGGGACGATTGAGATAACCCCGCGCTACCCCTGCGCCACCGACGTACATTTCGCCAGTTGTGCCGACTTCGACTGGCTGCAAGTCGGGATCGAGGACATATAATTCTAAATCGGGAATCGGGCGACCGATGGCACTCCCGCAATCGAGATCCGTCAGATCAATCGGGCGATAAGTCACATGCACGGTAGTTTCAGTGATACCGTACATATTCACCAACTGCGGTGCTTTATCCCCATATTTAGCAAACCACGGCTGCAAGCTAGGCAGATCGAGCGCTTCGCCACCGAACACCACCAAGCGTAATTGCAGTGCTAATTGCGCCTCGGGTTTAGTTGCGACGCGTTGCAGTTGCCAAAATGCTGAAGGCGTCTGATTGAGTACCGTCACTCGCTCTGTCGCTAATAACTCATAAAAATCCTGGGGCGAACGACTCACATCAAACGGCACGATTACCAGCCGTCCCCCATAGATTAACGCCCCCCACAGTTCCCACACCGAGAAGTCAAAGGCATAGGAATGGAACATCGTCCACACATCGCGATCGTCAAACTGGTACCATGCTTGAGTTGCCGCAAACAACCGCCCGACATTGGCATGAGTTACCAGCACCCCTTTGGGCTTGCCTGTCGAACCGGATGTATAGATTACATAAGCTAGATTGGCGGGAGTAAGATCTATCGAGATATTCGGGCGTTCTGCCGACTCTGGCAGATCTTCAAAACAAACCAGCTTCCCAGAGTAATCATCAAAAGCCGCTGCTAAGTCCTTCATCGTGACTAAAACAGGCACGCCAGCGTCCGCCAGTATATAATCCAGTCTTTCTTGAGGATAAGTAGGATCGAGGGGCACGTATGCCCCACCAGCCTTGAGAATGCCGAGGATACCTACCACCATTTCGATCGAGCGGGTGACACTCAACCCCACTAATGTCTCTAGCTGGATATTCAGCGTCTGGAGGTAGTGCGCCAATCGATCGGCGCGTTCGTTTAACTCGCGGTATGTAAGCTGCTGGCGATCGCAGGTAATAGCAATCGCCTCCGGCGTCCGAGCCACCTGTGCTGCAAATAACTGATGCAGACATTGAGTTTGGGGATAGCAGCGCCGGGATGGTAACGGCACCCGATTGGCAGCGAGTAAGTCAAGTACGACGGTATATATCTCTCGATCGATACATGTCAATGCTGGATCGTACTTCCAGATGAGTTCGATCGTCTCGACGACAGTACTCGGCTCCCCCGCCTGTAGACACCTAATCGCATCATATAAGAGCCGAGTGCCATAAAACTTAATCCAAGTGGCACGACCGCGCTCGTAGGCAGCAATCAGCTCTGGCGTGGAGGTCTGCGCCGACCAGACATACTCCGCCTCTAACTCATGCGTGGCGAGGGTCTGCGCCAACATTTTGGCAGACTTACTCGATTCATTGCCGCCGTGGTAGCGATATTCCGATACTACCCGATCGTGGAAATAAATCGGCCACTCGCGGGCGATGCGCAACCACAAGTTTAGATCTTCCTGTTGCGGTGCAAACCCGCCTACTGCGGTAACTGCCTCCCGCCGACAGATGGCGGTAGCACACTGGATATTATGCTGGGCTGCTAGAATTGTTGTATAGCTGGCAACAGACGGCGGCTCGTCAAAAAGTCGCTGAGTACTATACGAGCCGTCGGGATTAATCGATCGAAATAAGTATCGTCCAAACACAAAGCCAGCTTCAGGATGCGCTTGCAGACAACTTACGCCAATCTCGATCGCTTCAGGGCACAAATAATCGTCGCTATCTAAAAAAATTAGATACTCGCCCGTGGCCACCTCGATCCCCTTATTCCTCGCCCCAGGCAAACCTTGATTGCTTTGATATATATACCTAACCGTAGGGTATCGAGCGCAAACTAACCTAGTATCGTCGGTCGAACCATCATCGATCGCAATAATCTCACTGGCGGGGTAGCTTTGGTCGATCGCACTCTCAATTGCTGCGGGTAAAAATTCACCACTGTTGTATGATGGAATAATTACAGATATACTACAATTAATTGTTCCTACCCAATTCCACTCCATGAACTTGCTACCCTCGGTTTCTAGTGATTTGCTGAGTTTACTATCTTCACATCAATCGTGAATGAAAATTATGCCAAAAATTAAAATATACACACATTTTTTCTTCAGGCATACTAATTTTTCAACCGCCAGATGACTTAATTTACCTTAGTCATATATCTGAATTAATATTTTTGAGTGTCGATCTCCAAGATCGCAATTCAAATAAATTTAGTCAAATGATTATTGACATTATCGACATTTTTTAGTCATGATGGCAGGGTAATATTTATCTAAAAGTTAACAAAATAAATATCACAGGCAATTAGTGATTTAGATCACGATAGCAGTTTTATTCGATCCCATCTCACATCCTTTTGGAGCGATCGCATGACCGATCTCAAAAAATCTGATGCCCTTGCTTACAGTTGGCAGACAGAAGATATCAGAGCAACAAACCTGTCAATCCGCTGGCGGACGCCGCTAGTAGTATTGAGATCGATCGTGTCGGTCTTTTTAGACACTTCGATGTTGTTTATATCATGGACGATCGCCGATCGGATCGGTACGCAGACAGAAGGGCGTCATATTACCGACACCATCGTACCGATTCTAGCTGTGAGTATCGGCACCTTGGCAGCATCTGGATTTTATGGTACCGATGACAAGCTGCATCGCTTCGCAAAATTACTAAAATCGCTCACGCTCGCACAAGTGATGATTTTAATCGCCGCGTTCTTTTATCAACCTGGATTGTGGTGGATATCGCGCTCGGTATTTTTGATTGCTTGGGTGCTAAACTTTGTATCGATCGGTTCGGCCAGATATTTATTAGATTTAGTCACGATCGAAATCCGCAAGCGCAATCCAATTTTTCAGCAATCAGTCGTGCTGATGGGAAATCGTAGCGATATCGATAAAGTCACTAAGTTAATCGCTCGATCGCAACAATTTAAAATCCATAGTGTTATCGATCTGTCGGTGTGGGATATTCAAAATGAATTAGAACATATCATCGACCAAATTTGCTCGCAAAGAATTAGTGAAGTGTTTATCTGTTCAAAGCAGCTAATTGACAATCAAATCATCTTGTATTGGAGTTTAAAAGCTGCCGGAATTCATCTGAGGATAGTCCCAACCGAATTGCAATTGCCGCAACGAGCCGCTGAGACTAAGATGATTGAAGAAATCCCCACTGTCCGGTTTAAATCTCTAGCTATTTTTGGAATCAATTTTTGGTTAAAACGTCTGCTAGACTCGATCGCAGCGGCGTTTCTGGTAATTGTGCTAGCACCAGTTTTCATCGCGATTGCGATTGCCATCAAAAGTACCTCAAGCGGCCCAATTTTTTATCGTCAAAGTCGCGTGGGCTTGAAGGGTCGGCATTTCCAAGTTTGGAAATTTCGGACGATGGTTGAAAATGCTAGCGAGCTGCAACGCCAGCTAGAATCCCAAAACGAGGTCAAAGGTGGAGTTCTTTTTAAAATTAAAGAAGATCCGCGAATTACCAATGTGGGTAAGTTTTTGCGTCATTATAGCCTAGACGAATTACCCCAGTTGATCAATGTCTTACAAGGTCAAATGAGTCTGGTCGGCCCGCGCCCGATTGCTATTCGCGATTATGAGTTGTCGATCCAGAATGTCGAACAATTCTCGCGCGATCGCTTCTTACGCTACGAAGTATTACCAGGAATTACCGGACTGTGGCAAGTCAAAGGTCGTGCCAGTATCGATTCTGATGAGATTTTCTATTGGGATATGATTTATATCCTCCAATGGTCGCTCGCTCTAGATCTCAAAATATTACTCGAAACAGTTAAAGTCGTTCTCTTTAGAGAGGGATCTTATTAACTTGCATCTTGCATCGACACAAAGTTACTAGTGTTTTGGTGAATAGTGGATAGTGGATAGTGAATAGAAGCCTCGCCTTTAGCGATACGACAGCCGTTGGCGATAGCCTGCCGTAGGTACAGTGTGTCTAGCGCTTTTGAGTTCTGGCTTAGGGGATTTTACGCCAATGACATACCCGACTAATTTAGTCGGGTATGTTTGACGGCAAAATCTAGCCATGGTAAGCTTGTCGCTAACAAGTTAACGGATCTTCTTTATCACAACGACCTCCTAACATGACCCAAGCAACCTTAAACAGCAACAGAACGACTGCCGCCAAAGGACTAGCCTGTAAAGAGTGTGGTACTGAGTACGAACTCAAAGCGACACACATTTGCGAACTATGCTTCGGGCCATTAGAAGTCCAATATGATTATGACTACCTCCGTACCAAGGTGACTCGCGAGAGCATCAAAGCTGGCCCACACTCCATCTGGCGCTACAAAGATTTACTCCCCGTTCCCGACGAGCATATCGTCGATGTCGGTACCGGAATGACGCCCCTACTCAAAGCCAATCGCTTGGCGCGTCGCCTGGGTCTGAAGAATCTCTACATTAAAAACGATGCTGTCAACATGCCTACCTTGAGCTTCAAGGATCGGGTGGTATCGGTAGCACTTTCCAAAGCCAAAGAATTTGGCTTCTCGACAATTTCCTGTGCGAGTACTGGTAACTTAGCCAACTCCACCGCCGCGATCGCCGCTCATGCTGGGTTGGAATGCTGCGTCTTTATCCCTGCCGACCTCGAAGCAGGTAAAGTGCTGGGCACGGTCATTTACGGCCCAACTGTCATGGCAGTTCAAGGCAACTACGATCAAGTAAACCGCCTCTGTTGCGAAGTTGCCAACACCCACGGCTGGGGATTTGTCAATATCAATCTGCGTCCCTACTACTCCGAAGGCTCCAAAACCCTTGGGTATGAAGTTGCCGAACAACTCGGTTGGCAATTACCCGATCATGTAGTGGCACCGCTGGCTTCTGGTTCCCTGTTTACCAAGATTCACAAGGGTTTCCAAGAATTTGTCAAAATTGGCTTGGTCGAAGACAAACCAGTCCGGTTTAGCGGCGCACAAGCTGAAGGTTGCTCGCCGATCGCTCAAGCATATGCTGAAGGTCGCGATTTTGTAGTCCCAGTTAAGCCCAATACGATCGCCAAATCGATCGCGATCGGCAACCCCGCCGATGGTATCTACGCCCTAGAACTCGCTCGCAAAACCAACGGTCATATCGAAGCTGTTACCGATGCCGAAATCATCGAAGGGATGAAGCTCTTGGCAGAAACCGAAGGCATCTTCACCGAAACGGCTGGCGGTACGACTATTGCCGTCCTCAAAAAACTCGTCGAAGCTGGCAAAATTAGCCCCGACGAAACTACCGTGGTCTACATCACTGGTAACGGTCTCAAAACCCAAGAATCTATCCAAGGTTACGTCAGCGAACCCTTCCAAATCGAAGCTAAACTAGACAGCTTCGAGCGCGCCCTCGAACGATCGCAGACACTCGATCGCTTAGACTGGCAACAAGTCTTGGTTTAGGTTTTAGGCAGGGGATAGGGAATAGGGAATAGTGGACACGATCGAACGCTTGTTCAGTCCCCGCGTCCCCCCCGAGCCCCCCAACCCCC
>NZ_JANMZA010000058.1:0-14559 GCF_031382685.1 Chamaesiphon sp. OTE_8_metabat_110
TCTCGATTTATTAGCCATTATTTCAGTGCTAATTGCCTTTTTGAGCGCGTCACAGGATGTCGTCGCCGATGCTTATCGGACTGACGTGTTGACTGGAGCCGAACGCCCGATTGGGGTAAGCATTTTTACCACAGGCTATCGTGTCGCCTTGATTGTGTCCTTTGCTGGTGCCTCTAAACTTTTTGAAAATGTTTTCCGGGCTTGGCAGCCAGTTTATCTGGTGATGGCTGGATTTATGTTGCTGGGGCTAGTATTTACATTGTTCGCTCCTGGTACAGAATCCACAGACCAGCCGCCTGAGACTTTTGCTGATGCTGTCACGCTCCCATTTCTAGATTTTTTTCAGCGCCGAGGGCTGGTTTATGGCGCTTCAGTCTTGTTATTCATCGTTACCTATAAAGTTAGCGATGCGATGATGAATTCGATGTCGATTCCTTTTCTCAAAGCCGCTTGTTTTACCCAAGGTCAAATCGGCGATATCAACGGCTTTATGGGCATAATCGCGACGATTATTGGCGCTTTGCTAGGTGGGGTGTTGTTGACACGGATGAGTGTCTTCCAGGGACTCTGGATCTTTGGCGGCTTACAGGCGGCGGGGATCGTGCTGTATGTAATGCTGGCACAGGTGTCTCATCCCGATCCGCGAGTTACCGATTTAGCATCGGTGTGTCAAAACTTCGTCCAGCCACCCTTTGCGACTCAATTATTTATTTTGGCGATTAATGTCGAGAATTTCTTTGGGGGGATGGAATCCTCGGCTTTTGGGCTGTTCTTGATGAATATGTGCAACCAACAATTTTCGGCAACTCAGTTTGCACTACTATCTAGTTTGATGGCGTTGAGCAAGCTGTTGGTCGCACCAGCGGGAGATCTGGTTAAAGCCTTGGGTTGGTCTAACTTTTTCTTAGTAACGATGTTGGTGGTCATTCCGAGTATGTTTCTGTTGCTGTTTATCGCCAAAGCGGGTGACGATCGACCCGATTTCAAGGATGCCTAAATTAATTTTTGTTACAATCGATAAATACACCCATCATCTGTCTGCATATCTAAAGCTATGACTTTCATCCGTCAAAATGTCGGCCCATTTATCATCTTGCTGATCTTCCTATTTGCCTTAGTGGCTTCGAGCGCGAGAATCTTTCTACCCACAGATATGTCTGGCCCTGCACCAGTAACAGGTGCGATTTTGATTCAGAGCTTGTTAATGTTGTTAAAACTGGCTTAATCTACAGGACTAATTCTGCTAATCCCAGATATTCCACCCCTTCAGGGGTCACGTTGAAGCGACAGGGCAGCACTTCTAGTCCTTTGGCGACGGCGGTGCGGAGGAGTTGCCCGTAGGCAGGATCGGTGGTGTCGCCGGGTGAAAACTTGGTTTTATCACCGCGATTAATCAGATGGAGCATCACCGTGCGGTGTTCGGGCATCACAGCGATTAGCTCTCGCAGGTGTTTTTGCCCCCTGGTAGTTTCAGTATCAGGAAAGATTGCCACATCGTCGATCGACCAAGTGGTATTCTTGACCTCCAAGTAGATAGAACGTTCTCCATCTGTCAATAAAAAGTCGATTCTGCTACGGTTGTCGTGCCCATAGACCACTTCCGATCGAATTGTTTGATATGTACCTAATTCTGGGAATAGATAGCGTTCGAGGGCGATTTTGATGAGTTTGTTGGGTAGTGCGGTATTGATGCCGATCCAGACACCATCGATTGAGATCGTTTCCCAGGTGTAGGCCAGTTTCCGTTTGGGGTTGTCATGAAAAGATACCATTACGGGTGCCCCAATTTGACAAACTCCCGTCATCGGGCCAGTATTGGGACAATGTGCGGTAATTAGTTCGCCAGTATCTAGTTGGATATCTGCAAAAAACCGTTTGTATCTTTTGACTAAAATGCCGGGATAGAGTTGAGGATAGGTATACAGCACTTATGACTCAGGTTCTAGTTGCCAAATAAGTTTCTAAATGACCGAGATCGATCGCCATCTGGGCGATGAGTGGGTTAATCGATCCTAGCTGCTGTGCGCGGGCGAGATATTCGATTTGTTTGGCTAAGGCGGTAATACTGACAATCCCCACATTGGCGCTGGCACCCTTGATATAGTGGGCTTCATGACCGATCGCGATCGCATCACCATCGACTACGGCACGACGGAGATCTTCAATGTGAATCTTCACGTCTTCAGCCAACATGGTAAGTAATTCTAATTCAAATTCGGGATCGTCTTCCGAAACTTGATGCAGTTGTTCCCAGTCGATATCTATGAGATCGTTCATTAGAGAATGTAGGTAAGAGACGTAGGCTAACTCCGATTACTATTTTATCCTCTAGACCGCCGATCCTAACCGTATGTTTCAAACCACCCGTCGCCGTTTGGCAATTTGGTACACCACTGTGACGGCGATCGTGTTGCTGGTGTTTGCCAGTGGCATGTATATCTACGTGCGGAGTACGCTGATCGAGCGGGTCGATGATACTCTCAATCATGTCGTGGAAGTAGTGACGCGATCGATCGCGATCGATCGGATCGATGCACCAGGTTTCCCCAGTCAGTTTCAGATTAATGTCGCGGCGAGTTTTCAGGATAACTCGAATAGGCTAGACGACGATCGGATCGATTTAGAAGTATTTAATCTCAGTGGCAAGTTGTTATGGTCTACGCTTAGAGAACCACTAAACCTGCCCGTATGGATCGATCTCGATGGTGCAACAGTCCGGGTGCAAAACGATATTCCAGGGGAGCGGCAAAGCCAGCGCATCCTCCGGCAGATTACCGCACCAGTCGATAAAAATGGCGTGTTGGTAGGTTTTTTGCGAGTTAGTCATCCGTGGTTTGAAGTTACCAAACCAACCGAATTGCTCATTGTCGATCTGACAATCGGCACTTCCTTAATTATCGCCAGCGTTGCGACGATCGGCTGGTTTTTATCCGGGATTGCGATCGAACCAGTTAAGGCATCTTATCAGCAGCTCAAACAGTTTACCGCCGACGCTTCTCACGAACTCCGCAACCCGATTGCGACGATTCAAACTAACGTGCAAGTGGCTCTGGGTGAAGAACCCCTGTTACCCGCGCAGCGCCAGCAACTCCAGACGATCGAACGTTTGACGCGGCGCTTGGGGCGACTGGTTGACGATTTGTTATTTTTAGCGCGTCAAGATAGTAGTATTGCGGCACCAGAACTCAGTCCCGTTCCCCTCGATGCCCTGCTGATGGAAACGATCGAAGAACAAAGATTGGCTGCTGCTAGTAAAGGGATCGAGCTGGTATTAGAAATTGTCGATCCGCTGCCGATTACTGTCGGACAAGGTGAGGAAGACGATCGACTCGAAGCCTTTAGTATCGATGGCGATTGGGACAGATTGGTGAGGTTATTTACCAATTTATTGACTAATGCAATTGGGTACACATTGCCAGCTACCGATAATTGTCATCTCAATGCTTCCCCACCACAGATAAAAATCGAACTCCAACAACTACTGCGCCAAAATACAGCCTACCTCCAAGTCCAAGTTCGCGATTGGGGGATTGGGATCCCTGAGACGGCACTGCCTTATTTATTTGACAGGTTTTATCGTGTCGATCTGGCACGGACAGCTACAGCATCCGATGTGAGCAGCGGTTCGGGTTTGGGACTAGCGATCGTCCAATCGATCGTCGCTAGTCATCAGGGCGAACTCGCGATCGAGAGTCAAGTAGATGTCGGTACGACTGTCACTGTCACGTTTAAGCAATCTCAAACTCAAAAATAGCCCATGAGGAAGTGTTCGATTCCTGCATACTCACTTCATGATTTTTTCAGGCGATCGATCGCGGCTACCAACATCAAAACCCATCCCATCAGCCAATGGGAGGGGTTTTGACATCACACAGCTAGAGTTTTCCCGTAGGCTAGCGGTTGAAATTAGTCATCGCAGTAACAATCGTCGTTACCATGACCGCCATAACCATAACCGTGACCTTTGCCTTTATCATCATTGCCATGGCCACCATAACCATGACCTTTGCCTTTTTTATCTTTCTTATCCTTCTTGTCGTAACCGTGACCGTAGTTGCTACCGCCAAAAACCTGGCTGCTGTCAGTTGCTTGCAGTTCGGTGAGGAAGCTGTTGGATGCCGAGAGGTCAGCATTTAAGTCGGAAATGGTAATCAAAGCCATAATCGTACAGTTCTCCTAAATATGTTAAAAAGTTGACTGTCAACAAATTAAATCTGTCGGTGATTCTCATCACAAATCTATGATCTCCGATCGCCATTCGATCGACAACCTATCTACGGCGAGCAAAAAGACATAAAGGTATATGTAAAATCTGTATTTTTAACAACAAATGTCCAAAAGAACACGATCGAAGCTACGGGTTTGTAGTAACTGGTTCGAGATCGGTATCACTGAATGGGCGATTTTCAAATCCGCAGCCATAACGATGGACTTGCAGCACCCTATTGCCACCCAGCCACAAACTCAGAAGGGATACTCAATAATGAGTATCCCTTCTGAGGTATTTAGTTCGCGCTAATTGTCGATCGACAATTAATGGCAGGGATAGACAGGAGGGCAATATACAGGTGGGCAAGGATAGCCATAGCCTTTGCTATTTTTACTGCCTTTTTTGCTGCCTTTTTTGCTGCCTTTTTTGCTACCGCCACCGCCATGACCGCCACCGCCAAAGATTTGGCTGCTATCAGTTGCTTGTAGTTCGGTCAGAAAGCTTTCGTCACCTGCTAATAAGTCGCTACCAGCAAGGTTTAAGTCAGCGATTTTGATTAAAGCCATGTTTGGATTCCTCTTGGGTTACAAATCGAATCGTTAATGTACTTTCGGACATTTTGTGATTCTTGTTACACATCATCATGCTCGATCGCGATTTCCCACACAACCCACCTGCCGAGATTGAAAAGACATAACACTATGTATAAAATCTACGCTCTGAGGGTCTGGCAATATCTACATCAGCGCATATTTTGACACAAAGGCTGGCTGGCTATCGATCGAGTTACTACCTAACTATGACGATCTTGTAATATTTGGGGACTTAACGATGTCAGTTTTAGCCAAACAAAAGCCTTGTTACGAAGTGGCATAAGTAGCATAATCATCGCGGCTGGAGGAATTGAGATAAGGCTGATGCCAGTCGAGTTGTACATTGTGCCAAGCTGCTTCAATTCGAGCTAGCTTATCGGTAGTTGATGTTTGCGCGTGCAAGAAAGCCGTCACCAATCCCTCAGCGACGAGTTCGCACCGATGCTGTCCAAACGAATTCGTAGCCGGGGGCATCTGAGCGAGTCCCAGTCCCGGCGCTAATTGCTTGGTAAACAGCGGTACTTGCGGCGAAAATTCAGTCTGATGTGCTTGATAGATGGCTATTAGGGTAGTTTGGATGGCAAGGTAATCGGCATCAGTCAGCCAGAGTGTTGCCGCGTCATAGCGACAAAAGAGGTGTGGGTGGTGGAGAATGGCAAACTCGAAGCGAATGCCTAATTTATTTAATGCGGCGGTTAATTGCGCGGCGATCGTTACAGCAGCATCGGGTGTAATATTAAAGTAAACTCGCACGAATTGGCGCTCGTCATGTTGAGGAGAGCCAGCATTACCGACCATGATATAGGTATCGATCCCAACCAGATTGTGCGGTAAATAAATCGGAATGGTATCGCCAATCTTAGCTTGATGGAGATTTGGCGGTACGTGCTGTTGCAGATCGACATGTACGTGCAGTCCATCTTTGGCGACGATGAGTTCGCGATCTTCAGCTACGGCGACGATCTGCCAATTTAGATCGAGGTAGCCGCGACTGGTATTACTCTGCTGAAGCCGTCGATAAAAATTTAGATCGATACCGTTAGTAAAACGATCGCTTAATTGGGCTGGTAATATTTGACTCGTGGGATCGACTGGATCGATCGGGAGTTTACTCCCTGTAAAATACAAATCGTAAAGATAGTTGCGAACGCGATCGGTGAGAAACTTTTGCTGTAACTGATGTGGTATCTGGGTAAATCTCGCCCTCAGATCTGGCTCGATCGTGGTGGGAGGGTAGTGAGGATGAGCGATGGTTAAATCTGGATCGATCGCGATCGTCTCGACGATTTCTACCAATTTCTGCATGAATATTGACATAGATTATTTAGCTACCGATCGGGTAAAGTCGTGCGCGAAGAGAGTTTTCATGGCGGCTTGTGGCGTACATAGTAATTGCTTGGCGACTTGGAGCATCACGATCCCGCGATCTCCAAAGCGTTGCTGCTCATCGATGGTTATTTCAATCCGTTGAATCAGTGCTAATCCCGCAAATTGGATCGATCGGGTGAGATAATCGGGACGAATGATAACAATGGCTGGGAACGTATCTAAATACGAGCGCACTAAGGAAAATAACGATGGCTGAAGTAGCTCTAGGGGAGTAGCCGCTAGTTGTAGTGACTCATCAATGCTGAGGATATTGCTAATTGCCAATCCATCTAGCCAAATTTCTAGATAGCTACCTAAAATACAGCCGAGATCGAACGCCGGATCGCCCCAACTAGCCCGTTCCCAATCGATTAATTTAATTATTTGAGACTCAGGACTCTGCCAACCTAAGTCGAGGAGAATGTTATTTAGTTTGAGATCGTTATGAATCAAACAACTAGGAACGATCGATCGCCCGAGATCGGCAATTGCTTGTGTCAAGCTGGGAAATCGTTGGTAAAGTCTAAAAAATTGGAGGCATTCTAATGGCATGGTGGCAAAAACTTGCGGCGTGATTCTTCCTAAGCGCTCGATAATATCGATGGCTGTGTACGAGGTATCTAGTTCGCCACTTTCGCGTAGATCTGTCTGCCCTTGCCACTCTAGCCGATTGGAGTCGGGATCTAGAAAATGCTGATAGTCTAATCGATCGAATGTTTGTGCATGAATGGTGGCAAGCAAATGACCGATCGCTTTAGGAATGGCAATCGGAAACTGACGTTCCTGAAGATAATACTGATATAGATCTATATAGTCGCGAACATATTCAACGATCAGAATTGAGTTCTCAGGATCGAAATGTAATATTCTTGGTAAGAAAGTAGAGATTTTAGCATCAAATTCGGGAAATTGTTTTACTAAGCGATCGATCCGCCAAGCCGCCCAGAATTCGCCTTCGCTCTCATTGCAATCGTCATGAATTTCTTGCTTGACTAATAAATATCGATCGTCAGCAACCTCGATGAGAATATTTAAGTTTTTAGCATTAATAACCGATATTTGACCGCTCGTACTAGTAAAGTCAATACTGGTTAAGTATTCATAGATATTGTTTCGATCTAAAATAATTTTCATATCATAAATGAGATTAATTGGATTGCTAGATTGCAAATGCGACCGAATACTCGCTCTAGTTCATCCTAAAATAAACTAGAGCTTTTTAAGCAAATTGTCATAGTTTTTACTACATAGCTTGGCATCGATCCGATCTTTTGGATACTAAACGCTCTAAAGATTCAGTGTTTTTGCTGATGACATTTTAAAATAAAAATTTGTGCGTATCGAAATTGTAGATCGAGTGTATAAAAATAGTTCGGCACGAAGATGAAAATTAAGAAATAGTAAAGTGCGGGTGTTACAGATTGAAAAATCGCCTAAAATGTGCTGAGATTAAGAGTTTATCAAAAGTATTATGACTCAAATCAATCTATTCGATCGAGCAGAATTGCATACCAAATATTTGACCAAGTTTCAACGTCAATTACTCGAAAAGCAACTCAAGATCGAAACAACTACCGAATATCGACAGCGAATCGAGATTATGTTGTTGGCGGATGAAGGCAAAACGCAGACTCAAATCTGTCGGCTGCTGAGCTGTTCGCCGCTGACTGCCAGACATTGGATCTTGATGGCGAAGTCCGGACAAGCTCACACTTGGCAAGCACAACCCATCGGTCGTCCCAAAACAGTCACGTCTGACTACTTAAACCGCCTCAAACAGCTAGTGGCGACTAGCCCTAGAGAATTGGGCTATCCCTTCTCCCGCTGGACGGGTCAGTGGTTGAGCAAGCATTTGTGTCAAGAATTTAACATCGGGGTTAGTGCCCGCCATATCAATCGGCTAATCGGCGAGATCGGTGTTGACAATCAGTCAGAGCGGGTAGAGATCGAACCACAACAGCAAGTCAGATCGCATCATTTAGTAATTGCTGACTTATACGATCGTCACACGCACTCAGAATAACCGATTGGCGGTTCCAGCAGTCTTCGTTCGACGATCGAATTTATCAAAATTTCACAGTCTCATTTAATTATTTTTCGGTAACACATGGTTCAAAATCCGCCGCTGGTATCAATTTCCATCGATAGCATCAGTCAAGCTTTGGGAGCGGAAGTCTCAAGCCGCGAGCTGGCACAGCTCCAAGCGCAGATGCAGATCGTTTCGATCGTGCCTGGAACGAATTTTTGGCAATCTAACGACGAAAGACCGGGGATTTATATCGTGCTGGCGGGTAAAGTCCGATTATTCGACCTTCAAGGTAATCGGATTGCGACATTGACTGTCGGTAAAAGCTTTGGGGCGAGTACGCTGTTTCCAGCCACAGAGCTGAGTCCCTATCTTGCCAAGGCGGCGCTAGTGGTGGGTGGTAGTGAAATACTCTTAGGATATCTCGATCGAGCTTGTGTCGAAACCTGGTGGCAGCAGTACCCCACAATCGAGCGCTATCTCCACCAGCGCGCCCTGCATCTCGAAGCGATTCTTCAGGGCGAACTCGAACCTTCAGCGCTACATGCAGCGCAACGCGGACTGCAACTTCAGACACCAGTCATTCATCGCCACCGCCCTGCCGAACCAATTGCCTCGGAGTCTCACCCGCAGCCCACGCCGCCAGCTACAACCGATCGTTTCAAAGCTGCCTATTTTCCCACCCCCAGTCAAAAGATGGGGCAATGGTGGCAAAAAGTCACTCATAATTACCCGTTTTATGCCCAACATAGTGCCGCTGATTGCAGTGCTGCCTGCGTGGTGATGGTGGGGCGGTTTTGGGGTAAAGAGTTCGATATCAATCGGTTGCGGGAGTTGGCGTATGTCAATCGGGATGGGGCATCGCTCAAAGGGTTGTCCAATGCGGTCGAAAATTTGGGGTTCAATAGTCGTCCCGTCAAAGCTAGTCTCGATCGATTGGCAAATCAAAAACTCCCCGCCATCCTCCATTGGCAGGGCAATCATTATGTGGTGGTATTTGAAATTACCCCAGACTATATTACGATCTGCGACCCGGCGATCGGTCAGCGCAAATTGACGCGGAGCGAATTTCTGCAAGATTGGACGGGTTTCTGTTTACTACTCGAACCAACCCTCGCGCTCCAAAAAGTCGAGGGGAAATCAACCGATTTTTGGCAATTATTTCAACTCGTCAGACCGCACCGCCGCATAATTACGGAGATCTTTGTTGCTTCGATCGTGTTGCAGATTTTTGGTCTGATCTCGCCCCTTTTCACTCAACTAATTCTCGATCGAGCTATCATTCACAAATCTAGTAGTAGTTTGGCTACTTTTGGAGTCGGATTACTGATTTTTGGCGCTTTTCAGATCGCGATGTCTGGCTTGCGTCAATATCTGATGGCGCAGACAGCCAACCGGATCGACGCGGCGCTAATAATTGGCTTTATTCGGCATACTTTTAGTTTGCCCTTGAGCTATTTTGATGCCCGTCACGTGGGCGATATTATTTCGCGGATTCAAGAAAATCATAAGATTCAAAGTTTTATTACTGGGCAATCTTTGGGTGTACTACTCGATCTAATGTCGGTGTTTGTGTATGCAACGCTGATGTTTATCTACAGTTGGAAGTTAGCACTAGTAACGCTGATCTCGATCCCACCATTTTTGATCCTAACTTTTGCTTCTACGCCACTGTTGAAGAAGATGTCACGCGAGATTTTCAATGCGACAAATGCTGAAAATAATTATCTGATCGAGGCGCTCAACGGCGTACGGACGATCAAGTCGATGTCCGTCGAGAAATCCGTCCGCTGGAACTGGGAAGAACGGCTAAATAAAGAAATTAAACAAACTTATCGCGGTCAGATCGTCGGCATTCAAATCCAAATGATAAGTTCGGCAATTAATACGATTAGTAGCACCGTTTTAATTTGGCTGGGAGCATCGCTAGTCATCTCTGGCGAATTCACGATCGGTCAACTATTTGCCTTCAATATGCTCTCGGCAAATGTGATTAGTCCGTTTCAGAGATTGGCGGGTTTATGGAATAATATCCAAGAAGTCGGGATTGCGATCGAGCGATTGTGCGACGTAATTGAGGCTAAACCTGAAGAAGACCGCAATTCACATCGGCAAAATCTCGACAAGCTTAAAGGCTATGTCAAATTTAAAAATGTCACGTTCAGATATAACAAGGATGCCGAACATAATATCCTGGAGAACATCAATTTTGAGATTCAACCAGGACAAACGATCGCGCTAGTCGGTCGAAGTGGTTCTGGTAAAACAACGCTCTCTAAATTAATTTTAGGGCTGTATCAACCTACGGCTGGATCGATCGAGATCGACGGCAAAGATCTGACAACTATTTCATTACATTCCTTGCGATCTCAAGTTGGGATTGTCGATCAAGATACCTTTCTATTTAGCGGTACCGTCAAAACTAATATCACCCTCGCTAAACCTGGTGCTAGCTCCGCCGAAATTCAGCGAGCAGCGGAACTAGCTGGCGCGGATGAATTCATTAAAAAGATGCCAATGGGCTACGACACCGAAATCGGTGAAGGTGGTAATATGCTCTCAGGCGGACAACGCCAGCGACTCGCGATCGCGAGAGCATTATTAAATAATCCGCGACTACTCGTATTTGATGAAGCAACTAGTAGTTTAGATACCGAATCCGAACAAATCATTCAACACAATCTCGAAAAAATTCGCCGCGATCGCAGTACGATTATTATCGCTCATCGGCTCTCTACAGTTCAAAATGCCGACCTAATTTTAGTACTTGACAAGGGCATATTGATTGAAAGTGGCAATCATCAGCAACTGATGGAAAAGCGCGGTAAATACTATCACCTAAATCAGCAACAAATTGTCACTATTCAAGGATAGTATGCCTTGAATTAAGCTACGCACACAAATTGAATAGATCGAACTCAAATATAATAAGTCATGCTGACGATCCCTAGCCAAGAATCACCACCAATTATTAAAGTACTGCTAGTAGACGATCGCCGCGTCGTTCGCGAAAAAATCAAATCAGTGCTGCAATCCTGTCCAGATATTCAGGTAGTAGGTATCGCCGCAGATGGTGATAGTGCCCTCGAACAGCTCGATAATTTAGATCCTGATACGATCTTAATCGATCTCGATATGCCGGGACTCGATGGCATTCAAACAGCAAAAATTATTTCCCAACAATATCCCCACATTCAAGTAATCATTGTTAGTAGTCTCGAAAATACTCCTGATGTTAGTACTCAACTAGCTCCTTGTGTGAAAGACTATATAATTAAAGCTGATATTGAACTAGAAATAGCTAACAAAATTCGAGCTGCTCATCAAGATCGCGATCTCACAGCCAAGAGCAAACGAGATAATGTGGTTGGATTAAATCGATTCGATCGTCAAATAGGAGAGTATTCAAGTACCGATGTAGATGGAAATCTATCTAAATTCACCAATGTCAGTCAGACTACCCTCAGTAAGCTCCATGATTGGTCGAATTCTGCCAGAGAATTAATCGATATGATGCCTTTGCCGTGGACGCGAGGATTATTATATTCGCTCCTATTATTTTTAGGAATTATCATCCCGTGGGCGTGCTTGTATCGGATGGATGAAATCGGTACCGCCAGAGGCAGATTGGAATCTAAAGGCAATACCATCAAGCGAGAAGCCGATATTGAAGGTAGTGTATCCGTCCTCAAAGTATATGTCAAAAAAGGCGATCGCGTCAAAGCCGGACAAATTATTATGGCGCTCGATGCCAAAAGTGTGCGCGAACAAATCTATCAAAATCAACTCAAACTCAATGGCTCTCAGCAACAATACGATCGCTTACTAGCAATTAAAAGTCAAGTTGGACTGGGAACGAATGCCCAGCAACAGCAAAATCAAGCCCAACTGCTCGAAAAACAAGCCTTAATCGCTCAAGCACAACAAGTTATTAGCAATCTAGAATCTAACGCTCAAACTCAAATTGCCGAGAAATTAGCGCAGTTGCGTCAAGCTCAACAAACTCTAATCGATCGCCAATCCAGCTCTAATCTCCAGAAAGCGGAAAAACTCACCCAAGTCCGTCAAGCCGAGCAAGCGATTGTCGATGCCCAAACTAACTATATCCTCGCCCAAAATCGCTTTAAAGATGCTCAAAATGAGGAAAAACGCTATCAAAAACTTTATCAAACAGGGGCGATCTCAGAAGTTAAAGCTAAAGAAGTCGCAAGTTTATCCCTAGAAAAAAAACAACTCTTCACCCAAGCATTAGCAAGTTTAACCCAGTCAAAACTACGCGCAACCGAACAACGAGAAAACTATCAAAAACTCTTGCAACAAAGTCGGGCAGACATCGAACAAGCCAATCTCCGACTTGCCGAACAGCAACAAATTTATCAGGGGACGATCGCGCGAACCCAGTCCGATATTGCCCAAGCAAAACTCCGATTTACCGAACAACAACGCGGCTATCAAAGCTTAACTAAGGGTGGCAACATTGCTGTATTAAAAACCGAGCAACAGTCTAAAGAAATTCAGAGTCAAATTGCCACCCTTCAGTCTGAAATCGCCCGCGATCGCGCCCAAGGCAACTTCCTCACCCAGCAATTGCAAAAATATACAATCCACGCCAATACTGACGGCACAATTTTTGAATTACCGATCGATCGAGAGGGCGCTGTCGTCCAACCCAAGCAACTCCTCGCCGAGATTGCCGCAGATACTAGCGGACTAGTCTTCAAGGGCGAAATCCCTGCCACTGAGAGTGAATCCCTGCGGACTAGCACCATCCAAAAAGAGGTCAAACTCAAGTTTGATGAATTCCCCTTTGAAAGTTATGATGTTGTCAAAGGAAAATTGAGCTGGATCGCGCCTAACTCCAAACTCAGCCAAACTCCCCAAGGCTCGCGCGTAGCTAACTATGAAATCGAAGTACAATTAGGACAAAGTTGTATCCGACACGAGCAAAAGTGTATTCCATTTAAGTCAGGTCAACCAGCAACCGCCGAAATCGTGATTCGCAACCGCCGCATTATTGACTTTCTCCTCGATCCTTTCAAAAAACTCAGTAGTGGAGATCGCTAATTTTACAGTTGCAGTTCTGACCTTTAAATATTTATTCGCGTGAGTTATTCATTTAGATCGATCTAACATTTAATTTATGACCGCCAAGACAACTACCGATTTAAATTCAAAAATTAGCGATCGAGATTTGATTTATGAAGCTAAACTCTCAGGCAAGATGCCCGAATTAATGCGCGGTATTTTTCGCAGAAAAATTATCGAACAGCAAGTTGCCAAAGCTGGCATTAGCCCGACGATCGAAGACCTTCAAACCGCCGCCGATCGCTTTCGGGTAGTCAATCAACTTGAAAGTGCCGCAGCCACCCAAAAATGGCTGGCTGAAAGGTTGTTAACGCTGGACGATTTTGAAGATTTGATTACGCAAGATCTATTATCCGATCGACTTGCCGAACACTTATTCGGCGATCGAGTCGAGCAATTATTTTACCAAAACTTACTAGACTACAGCGGTGCTGTAATCTATGAGGTAATTCTCGAAGACTACGAGCTGGCAATGGAGATTTATTACTCACTCCAAGAAGGCGATCTCAACTTTGCTGATGTGGCGCAGCAATATATCCCCCTCACCGAATTGCGACGACGCGGTGGATATGTTGGTAGAGTCGATCGCAAACAACTCCGCCCCGAAATCTCTGCTGCCGTCTTTGCCGCAACACCTCCTCAATTACTCAAGCCCATCGTCACCGCAGTGGGTGTACATCTTATTCAAGTTGAAGAGATCGTCGAACCAAAATTGGACGAGCAACTCCATCAGCAAATCTTGACCGAATTATTCGATCGGTGGTTAGCAGAAATAATGGATTCCCATCCTCAGCATCAACTTCGCTAGGGCATAGGCTTGAGCCTCAATTAACTCTCCGATGCGATATTTAGCTCGCGATGATAGAGATAGATATCGCAGATATCTTCAGGAACAGCCGCTGTTAATTGTTGATAACCCTCCGCCAAGTAGTGGGGAATGCTAGCTGCGGGAATTTGTTGCCCCTCACCTTGCAGATACGCACAGATCTTGTGCTCGTCCCTCTTGAGACTTTGATTCATCACCACGATCAGCCGGGAGAGCGGGGGCATTCGATCGAGTGCCCGTTCGAGATAACACCTTAATGGTGGTGACGCAGCCTCTAAATCATAGCGAATCCGATCTGCTGGTGGAATCTCAATCCGCTCGATCGTGTTACCAGTAATGTCAATCAGCCAGTTTTGCCAATTAGTCGCGTAAGAATCTGCCGATAACTTAACACGAGCGAGTTCCTCAAAAATCTGTCGCCACGCGATCGCAAATAAATAATCAGCTTGAG
>NZ_JANMZA010000096.1:0-6720 GCF_031382685.1 Chamaesiphon sp. OTE_8_metabat_110
GATCGCGATGGTAAGGTGGCGTTCATCGAGCGGATGGAAACTTTACTCGATCGCTATAAAGTGTTTATGAAGCGGTTCGAGCTGTCTGATGATTTTATGGCAAAGATGACCGTCGAGCAAATGAATACCCAGATGAGTCAGTTTGGCATGACCCCGATGCAAATGTTCGAGCAAATGAATTTCACTCTCGATCGCATGAAGTCAGAAATCGATAAGTAGCCTTCTGGAGATGGGAGCGGGGAGACGGAGAGACGGAGAGACGGGGATTTGGTAAATTTTCAATCTTTCTTACTCCTTACTTCTTACTTCTTACTCCCATCTCCGAACTCCCATCTCCCATCTCCTAACTTCCCGGACGCTTAAACTTAGCCGGAGATGCAAAAGCTTCTACAGGCTAGTTCGATCGTGGCAGGTGGATTGGTGGGGCTAGCAATTAGCTTCCGCAACTTACCTGATGTCCGCGTCCTACGCAGTTACGCACCGACAGAGACTACCTACATCTATGATGTCAAGGGCGTCCAGCTTGCCAGTCTCCACGATGAAGCCAATCGGGAAGTGGTACCGCTCAATCGGATTTCGCCCAATCTCAAGCGTTCCCTACTCGCGATCGAAGATAGTCACTTTTATTATCACCAAGGTGTGAACTTGACTGGTGTGGGACGGGCGATTACTGCCAACTTCAAAAAAGGTGGCGTCAGCGAAGGTGGTTCGACGATCACCATGCAGTTGATCAAAAACCTATTTTTATCCCAAAAGCGGCAACTGAGTCGCAAACTTGCTGAAGCAGTCCTGTCAATTCGGCTCGAACAGATTTTTCGCAAAGATGAAATCCTGGAGATGTACCTCAACCAAGTGTATTGGGGACACAATAACTATGGGGTCGAAACTGCCGCTCAAAGCTATTTTGGCAAACATGCTTCCGAGTTAAATCTCGCTGAAGGGGCGATGATGGCAGGCGCAATTGCCGCACCGGAGAAATATAGCCCGTTTATTAATTTTAAAGCAGCCAAAAAGCGTCAAGAACTAGTTTTGGCACGGATGGTCGAACTAAATTGGATTACCCCCGCCGAAGAAAAAAAAGCGCGGGAATATAAGATTAAACTCGGTAAAATTAAAACTTGGCAGAGTAGTAGATTGCCCTACGTGACCGATGCCGCGATCGAAGAACTCAATCAACGCTTCGGTCGCGAAACCGTTCGTAAAGGCGGGATGCGGATTCAAACCACGATCGACTATGACTTCCAGCTAGCTGCCGAAAAAGTCGTCCAGAATGCCTACGAACGCTTGGGACGCAACAAATATCAAATTAGTCTCGTCGCGATCGATCCGCGCACGCACTTCATCAAAGCGATGGTCGGTGGGGTAGACTACAAAAAAAGTAGTTTCAACCGCGCCATGTACGCCAATCGGCAACCCGGTTCATCATTTAAACCATTCGTTTATTACACCGCCTTTGCCACTGGGAAATTTTCGCCAGAAACCTCAGTATATGACGGCCCCGTTCGCTACCGCGATGGTAGCGGATATTATTCCCCGCGTAACTATGGCGGCGGCTATTCTGGCGCGATGAGCATTCGCAGCGCCCTGATGAACTCTACCAATGTCCCAGCCGTAAAACTCGGTAAAGAAGTCGGCTTGGATAAAGTCATTCAAACTTGCCGGACGCTGGGCATCAAAAGTCCGATCGAGCCAGTTGTATCATTACCATTAGGTGCCGTCGGCGTTACACCAGTAGAAATGGCGGGCGCTTTTGCCACCTTTGCCAGCAACGGCTGGCAATCCGAAACCACTACCATCCTCCGCGTCACAGATAGCGATGGCAATATTTTACTCGATAATACCCCACAGCCCACTCTCGTACTCGATTCTTGGGCTACAGCTCAAATCAATAGCGCCCTCCAATCAGTAGTTGGTGGCGGTACTGGCAAAGAAGCCGCCATCGGTCGTCCAGCCGCCGGAAAAACCGGAACCACCTCCTCAGAACGCGACGTGTGGTTTGTGGGCTACGTGCCCCAGCTAGCCGCCTCTGTGTGGATTGGCAAGGATGACTTCACCCCCCTCGGTACTGGGGTAACTGGTGGTACATATGCCGCACCGATCTGGCGGAGTTTCATGAAAGAAGCACTCAAAAACGAGCCTGTAGAAGCTTTTGCATCTCCAGCTAAGTTTAAGCGTCCGGGGAGTTAGGAGTTGGGAGTTGGGGGTTGGGAGTTAGGAGTTGTGAGTAAGAATGATTTTGGATGTGGATTTTGGATTGAAAACTTACCGACTCCTCACTCTCTTTCCTGCCCGAACTCCCAACTCCCAACTCTCATCTCCGCTATTTGGATTGAAAACTTACCGACTTCTCACTCTCTTTCCTGTCCGTTCTCCCAACTCCTATCTCCCAACTCCCAACTCCCATCTCCCCAGCTACTTATCAATTTCTTGCTTCATCCGATCGAGTGTTTGATTCATTTGGGCGAACATTTGCATCGGAGTCATCCCAAACTGACTCATCTGAGTGTTCATTTGCTCGACGGTCATCTTTGCCATAAAATCATCAGACAGTTCAAACCGCTTCATAAAGACTTTGTAGCGATCGAGCAGAGTTTCCATCCGTTCGATGAAAGCAATTTTACCGTCGCGATCGAACTTACCATACTTACTGCCAAGCTGCGTCAGATGTTGATAATCTTCAAACAACTGTTTTGCTTCTTGTTGGATGATATCAGAATCAAAAAATCCCATGACAGATAGTTATCGTAATAAAGTTTAAAATGGCAGAGCGAGGACATGACGATCGAGGCTCGTTGTTACATTTTATGTCAGTCTCGAACCAGTGAAAATTGCGGTTTCCCGTATTAGAGGATCGGTTAATGTTCGATAATACCACGCCCAAAAATCGTCAAGTTGCGATCGTTTTAGCTTTTGCGAGCGTAGCGGTTCCTGTCGCTGGATTTCACAAATTTTATCTCGGACAACCCGGTTGGGGTCTAGTTTATCTATTATTATCCTGGACGCCCATTCCCCACGTCGCCTCCGCGATCGAAGCCGTCTGGTATCTTACTCAAGATGATACCCAGTTTCAGGACAATCTGAACGCGATCGCGCCGACGACTGGAGCGTTATCACCTGTCAATTCGGTAGCGACTCTCGCCGAATCGATTCGGGAATTAGACAAGCTCCGTGCCGATGGCTTAATCTCCGAATATGAGTTCGAGCAAAAACGTCGTCAGTATCTCGATCGGGTTTAATTGATAATGAAATAAATAGGTAAAGCATATTTGATTCGTGAGAAGACTGTAGGGTGTGTTATCCCGTAGGGTAACGCACCGACTGTATAATGAAATACCTAAAGTTTCCCTAATCATATAAATTATAGATTAATCATGGTAAAAATTGTTGGAATTGCCGGGAGTTTGAGAGCAGATTCTTATAGTCAAGTCGCTCTAAAAGTAGCTGCTCAAAAAGTAGCAGATCTGGGTGCCGAAGTCGAAATTTTAGATCTAAGACAAATGCAATTACCATTTTGTGATGGTGGTACTGAATATCCCAACTATCCAGATGTCAAACGGCTGCAAGATACAGTTAATAGCGCCGATGGGCTAATCTTAGTCTCGCCAGAGTATCACGGTAGCATTAGTGGAGTACTTAAAAACACTCTAGATTTGATGAGTTTCGACCAACTTGCAGGTAAAGTCGCTGGCTTTATTAGCATCTTAGGTGGGCAGGTTAATAGCAATACCCTCAACGATTTGCGCGTAATTCTCCGCTGGGTTCACGCCTGGGCTATTCCCGAACAAATCGCCATCGGTCAAGCATGGCAAGTATTTACTCCAGAAGGTAAAATTTCCGATGAAAAACTCTCAAAACGCCTCGACCAATTCGCCTTCAGTTTAGTAGAAAATACCCGCAAAATACGCGGAGTTAATTAAGGTAGCTCTTGTAATTTATTACTATTCACTATTCACTATCCACTATTCCCGATTTACAATCAGTGACATATCTTACTAAACCTGGCTGTATCTATGACCCACGATCCTTCCCAAACCGTTCGGTTGTTATTCAAAATGTCCTTGCGATCGCGAATTCAAGAAGACCCTTATTATCGGTTCAAATCAGCATTTGACATCGCCGTAGCTGCTGATTTGGGCGTGCAAATCGATGTCAATCAAGCCAACGTCGATGACTGGCTGCGGTTGCCGGGAATTTCGATCCATCAAGCCCGTCAATTAGTTACATTGAGTCAGGCGGGAGTAGCATTTTATTCGATTTCCGACTTGGCAGCGGCGTTAAATCTCCCCATTTCCAAGCTCCAATGGTTAGCCCCAGTCCTAAGTTTTCAGTATTACGATCGCGACACAGCGTTACCATCTATCAATATCAACCAAGCGACAGTTGCCCAACTCGTCAAAATTCCCCAGATCTCGCCCGTATTAGCTACCCAAATCGTCACCTACCGCGATCGAGATGGTAAATTTACAGATCTAGTAGATTTTCAGCAGCGATTGGGATTATCTGGCGAAGCGATCGGGGAGTTGATGCACTACTTACAATTTTGACGCATCCGATCCACATTTACCTAACTTGAGAGCGATGTTTGAAAAGTATAGATTAGCACTCGCAAGCCCTAGAAATCCCCCCTAACCCCCCTTAAAAAGGGGGGAACCGGATTCTTAGTCCCCCTTGAAAAGGGGGATTTAGGGGGATTTACCCACTGAAAACGAAGCAATTAGACTTTTCAAACACCCTCTGAGAGCGATCGTAATGCCGCCAGCAGCCGATCGTTTTCGGCAATCGTCCGCACCGCCACCCGGAAAAAGCGATCGCCCAGTTCGGGAAAACTCATACAGTCGCGAATTAAAATCTGCTGCTGTTGGAGCAATTGGGTTTGCAGGGCAGTAGCCGATCGATCTGACTTGACGAGGATGAAGTTTGCCGCCCCAGGATAGGGGTGTAAACCAGGAATCTGTGCTAATCCTTGAAATAACCGATCGCGAGCCTCTGCCAGCCATTTCCAGGTGAGCTGGCTAAATTCTGTGTCGCCAAGCACAGCGATCGCGGCAGCAGCGGCGAGAGAATTGACAGGCCAAGGATCGCGCCAGCTTTGCCACTGCTGCAACCGATCTGGGTGAGCGATACAATAGCCCAGCCGCAAACCGGGCAAACTGTAGAATTTAGTTAGCGATCGCAAGATGACGAGATTAGGATATTTAGCGATATAGGGGACTAAACTTTGCTGCTCTGAAGGGGGCAGAAAGTCCATGAAGGACTCATCGATGACTACTAGGTCAAAGTTCGACAAATACGGCAAGATCGTCTCCTGCGTCCAAATTTGCCCAGTAGGATTGTGAGGATTATTAATTATCAGTCCGAGCGAATGTGGAATCGCGGTTGGCAGGTGGCGCAGTGCAAAGTCTAGATCGCCAATTTCCCCATCATCCATCATCATCGATCGAGCGATAATGCGGGTGCCGAAGGTTTCAAGCGATCGCCAGTAATCGCCAAAAGCTGGTGTTGGGAGCAGCGTCGTGTTGAGCTTGGAAAACTCCCACCCCGCCCAAGTCAATAGTTCGGCAGCGCCATTGCCCGGTAATACCCACTCTGGATCGATCTGGTGATGTGCCGCGATCGCCTGACACAGTTCGGGATAATTGGGATTGGGATAGCTTGTAAGTGTTTCGATGTGCAGCTTAATCGCTGCGAGTGCTGTCGGCGGAGGGCCGAGCGGACTGATACTCGCAGAAAAATCTAAAATCAGAGAGGGGGGACAGCCCGCTACTGTAGCTGCCCAGCTTGGGTTCCCCCCATGTTTTGGTCGATTCAAGGAATATTTTGTGAATGTAAATTCAGCTAAATTAATCTAGTCGTCAGCAGAAACTTTGTCTTTGAACAATTTACCAGCCGAGAATGCAGGTACTTTAGTTGCGGGAATTTCCATTTTCTCGCCAGTTCTGGGGTTACGACCTTCACGTTTTTGGCGATTTCTAGGCTCAAAGGAACCAAATCCTACCAGAGTAACTTTGTCACCTTTAGAGACAGCTTCCATAATTGCTTCCAATGCTGCTGACAAAACTGTATCAGCTTGCTTTTTGGTCACGCTGGCTGTTTCAGCTACGCGATCGACTAATTCACCTTTATTCATGTGTAGATCTCCATTGTTGAGGTTAATGATGGACTGGTGCAGCATCACTAGTAGAGTGAGTGCTATCCAAGTCGGTAGTGGAAAGTTAGATTTTCGACTCACAAACGGTTTAGCAGCAGGTTAACGCCGCAGTAACCGATCTTAGCTCCAATCTGTTACATGTGTGCCAACAATTTCATAACATGTTCTCTCCGAGCATTAATTGCCAGTTGAAAACGCCATGAAGTTGCTGAAACTCTGATGCAATATTATTTCCACTGCATCATTCTAATGTCTAGGAGCCTAATCTGGATCGCTGAAAGCTTTAATTTATGTTGATTTTCATGATTTTGCGTATTATTTGGGTAAAATTTCGGTAAAAACAGGGGTTTGCGGTCTCATAAATGGAGATGAGCTACTATTTTTGGCGGTGCTAATCGATCGTGACAGCAGAGCTAAGGCTACAAAAAAGCCCCTCGATCGAGGGGTGAGTGTGTACCAATAATTTTATTTGAGTAGCTGCGGAGATCTTTACCCCACCCCAGCCCTCCCCTTATAAAGGGGCTACCGTGTATACACATCTCTGGTTAGAAGCGAAATCCCTAGGAATCCCC
>NZ_JANMZA010000080.1:0-4481 GCF_031382685.1 Chamaesiphon sp. OTE_8_metabat_110
AACCAAGATCGAACCCAGCTTCGGTAACATTCATCCAATGGAGGGAATGCGCCCCTTCTTGTACGAGGAAGAAGCGATTGCGACCAATGTAGCATTGATTGCGCTAAAGGAGTTTGTGGCGGCTTTTAGGCAGCAATTACAAGCAGACGAATTACCCCACCTGACGAGCGTGTTCCAGGTGACGATCCCCGACGATCGTGTGCCCGAACCAACATGGCACGTTAGTGGTGCCGAGCTACCCACCCGCACGGAAAGTATCACTGTCGAGACATTGCCCGAACTCTCCCAGGAATTGCTAAAAATGCACCTGGCAATGGATGAAGATGATGAGTTCGACCCATTAGAACTCCAAATTCGGGAAGATTTAATTCCCTACGACTCATTTATCAGCTTGGGGATGATGCCATGGGATCGCGTCGAAATTATTCGCCAATCGGCGACTTATCATCAGCCTAGTGATGTCCAGGCTGGCGGCGAGGGATTGCCAATTATCCTGATCCAAACGACCCGTCCCAAGGCTCGCGAAATCGTCGAGCGGTTGCAACAATCTGGCGGCTTGCAGGGAATTTGTTTCAATCCTGGCGAAGATCCGATCGCTGGGGATAGTTTCGATTTGGGGATTCTCCAATTAGGCGATGGCGAAATGCAGTTATTTGGCGAATTTTATAATGAAAGTGCCGTGCATATCGAAGCTCGCAAAAAGTGGAACCAGCGCAGTCAAACCACTAAAGGTTATTGTGGTCTGATCGTCGCCCACGGACTGACTGGTAAAGCGCGCGGTAATCCTGGCATCCGCGAAACGATCGCCTTTCTCGAAACTAAGTCTTTATCTAACGACGATTTGGGACTGGGAACATTACAATTAATGCGACCCTCTTGAGATGGGAGATGGGGGGACGGGGAGACTGGGGGACTGGGAGATTGGGAAAAGGGGGGATGGGAAAAGGGATGGCTAAATTGCGATCGAATTTCAGCATGGTAACGTCAAAAATATACTCACATCCTGCACCAGTATGTAAAAATAGCCTCAAAACTTACTCTTAAGTACTATCCACTATTCACTAAAACACTAGTAATTTTGTTTTGATGCAAGATGTGAGTATATCGAAACTAGCGGGGCGATCGAGTTACATAGAAATCGAAGAAAAGCGATGACAAATATAGATATAATCACCATCAGGTTGTGAATTTGCCGTGTGCGAATGGGAAGTATAGATATTAGAGTGTTTAGTTTAATTGAATTACTCCAATCCCAGACTGACACATGGCAAACTAGATTTAATCTCAGGTCGGTTTGGGGCGATCGTGCCGAGGGCAATTTTTTAAAGCTGCGAAGATGTGGAAAACTCATCAAATGATGGTGCCTAGATCGTCGGCTGCTTTAGATATCGATGCTATCGTCTCGCCCACTCCACACCTGCACCAATGAGGCTGCTTTCCCCTGATTTCTAATGTGCTCTGTTGTCATCTATCAATATGCAGATCTGCCCCTACTGTCAATTAGTAAATCCCCAACACCACAATTTCTGTCAAAGTTGTGGCAAATCGCTAAAGCACTACATTTGTCGCAGTTGCGGTTATAATGTGAAATTTGAGGCGCAGAGTTGTCCGCAGTGTCAAGCCAGTAGTGGCACATATTGGTGGGCGATTCTCGAACCGACAGTAGAGCGATTAGTTGCGACCGAAGTGGGTTTAAACTCCACCGCGATCGGTCGAGACGAACTGCCCGATCGCGGCCAGCGCAGCACCGATTTTCAATTACCGATTTCCGCCGATCTCCAGTTGAATTCAAACGCACTTCAGGCAGAGATCTCGGGCAATCCAGGAGATCTGTCCGTTGCCGTACTAGCACCAGTGAAGCATCAACCAGACTGGAAGTCGCCAGTGCCATTACTTATCGATGACGATCTAGAGACTAGCCCGTGGGATCGATCGCGACCGGATCTAGTCCCGATGGCAACTGACGAGATCGCAGCTACTCCAGATGCTGCGCCCACATTCGAGGTGGCGATCGCCAGTGAGCCGTCGATCGTGACTACCTATCTCGATCTACAATGTCGTTATAAATTGCTCGATCCTGTCGTCCTCCAGCGCTTGCCGCCAGGAGAATCCAGCCAAGTTAGGGTAATCGATTGTCAACCCTTGTGTCATACCCTCTTGGAGATATTGATGGAGCAAGAACCCGTTACATTAGTTAGTACTCCCGAGTCAATGAATCCACAGCCAGAGATGGACACCGCCGAACCACCAGGGACACCGCCGATCGTCGCCGCCTACCGCCAATGGCAATTTTGGAATAAGCATGGCATTCCCAAAGTTGCCCAAGCATACATCGCGCTCCAAGTCAGCTTGCCAGGGACGATTCCCGCGATTCGCGATAGCTGGAACAAAGATGGTCAAACAGTAACTATCGTCGAAGATCGCAGCGATTGGCAACAATTGATCGCTAGTTGGAACGATCCGCAGATTTCACCCTCTCAGACGATTTACTGGCTAGACTCGACACTCAAGCTTTGGGTAGCACTCGAACCTTGGCAGATGCGTCAAAGCTTGCTGGAAGTGACTAACTTACTCCTCGATGAAGATGGGCGGATCTGCTTCCAACGTCTTCATCCAGAGCCAGAAGACCGACTACTCGAACTAGCGGATCTGGCAATGATGTGGCAAAGATTATTTGATGAGTCCAGCAAACGGATCCAGCAACGCTCGGACGATCGCGAAATGGAATTCCCGCGTCCGGCTGCACTGGCGATCTCCGACTTGCTGCAATCGATCCATGATGGCGAACTCGAACGTGTCGAGGAAGTGCGATCGCGCTTACAACAAATTGCTTACGAATTAGAACCAAAACAACTGAGCGCGCCGCTGTTATCTGCCTCGGGCGATTTGAGCAGCCCACAAGACGCGCCCACGATTGCGATCGCCCAAACATTAATCGATTTGGAAGATGCAGCAGCAACCCATGTCGGCAAAAAACGCGACCATAACGAAGATTGCTTTGGCATAGTCAGCCGGATCGAGCGCCAAAATAGTCCCAAAGGCAACAGCGTTTCTGCCAGAGGGGTCTATATCCTCTGTGACGGCATGGGAGGACACGATGGGGGAGAAATTGCCAGCGCCATGACTGTCGATATCTTGCGGGACTATTTTGCTACCCGCTGGAGCGATAATACTCTTCCTGACGAGCAAACAATTCGCGAAGGGATTGTCGCGGCGAATGAGGCGGTATTTGAAATCAACCAAAAGAAAGCCGCTCATGGCAGCGGCAGAATGGGTACGACGCTCGTGCTGGTTCTAGTCCAAGACCAAAATATTGCCGTGGCGCACGTCGGCGATTCGCGTTGTTATGGGATTACTCCCAGTCAGGGATTGATTCAACTAACCCTCGATCATGAGGTCGGACAACAACAGATTTTACGCGGCGTCGATCCCGATATTGCCTACGGTCGCCCCGACTCTTATCAATTAACTCAAGCGATCGGGCCTAGAGATCGCAATTATATCGCCCCCGATATTCGCTTTTTTGAACTGCAAGAAGATACCCTGATCGTCCTAGCATCAGATGGTTTGACTGACAATCAACTGCTCGAAAGTTACTGGCTGACAAATGTGGCACCGCTGCTATCCAACAAGACCAATCTTCAAGATGGCGTCGATCGACTAATTGATTTTGCTAACGAATATAACGGTCATGATAATATTACCGCTCTGGTAGTGCGGGCGAAGTTGGGGTAGGGGGAAGATGGGAGATGGGAGATGGGAGATGTAATGGGTAATAATTGTTGCGATCGAAATCCCTTGCCATCACCCCGCCATCGCCTCCGGCTCTGGCTCCCCTCTCCCAAGTTTGGGAGAGGGGTTGGGGGTGAGGGCGAGGTTAGTGGGTTTTACAAACCGGATTTGGGATGAGATCTTTGTAGACAGCTAAGTAAGTGGCACGTTGGGGGATCTAGTTATTGGCGATCGTGCCGATAATTGAGTAAGAAACTCCCGATTTAGCTTGATGTTGCCTCAATCAAAACCCTTTCGTCCCGCTCGCTTCAAGCTAGTTTTCGCGCTGCTGTTGACAACGACTACGATCGCGGTCTGCTTTATGGCGCGACCAGTATTCCATCTTGGCTGGACAGCTTGGCACGATCGCCAAGCACAGCCTCCCGCGCCAGCAGGCAGCGTCGATGATGCGAGTCGTCTAAATCAGACGCGGATGCAGGTAGTACGGGTAGCGGGCGATTTGGCGACCGCTCAAACGCAGTTACGGACGGCACTCCGGGATGCCACGGCTCGCGGACAGAAGGTGACGATCGCCGGATCTCGACACACGATGGGCGGACAGACCCTTTATCCAAATGGCATCTCGATCGATCTGAGCCAATTTAAGCAGATGCAGTTGCAGCCGACTGCGGGGATTTTAACGGTCTACTCTGGAGCCACCTGGGCGCAAGTTATCCCCTATCTGGATCGCCAGGGCTACTCAGTCGCGG
>NZ_JANMZA010000146.1:0-15007 GCF_031382685.1 Chamaesiphon sp. OTE_8_metabat_110
ATCGCCCGCACTCCCACTACCATCGGTGGCATTAACCACCGTAGGTGTAGCGGTAGCCGCAAAGATGGATTGGGTGGTAGCAGCAGCGGTAATCGTGCTGCTAGGGCTACTGGTGATGTTTTCGCTGCCGTTGAGGGCATCGGTGTAAATGGCATTAACCCGGACTTGACTGCCGACTTGGGCAGCAGCGAGGGTAAAGCTAGCCACAGTTGCGCCGCTAATATTACTCCAGGTATTGTTGCTAAGTTGCTGCCATTGATAAGTGGGGGTGACTCCGGCTAGCCCGTCGGCATCGTTGATATTGGCGGTTAATGTCTGTCCGAGTGCTGTTGTGCCATTGATGGCTACCGTGCCAGGATCGTTGACATTCACAACTGCTGTGGAGGGCGTACTCATCGGATTTTCACTACTGCCGACGGGGTCGGTATAGCTAGCTGTGACGCGGACTTGGCTGCCTACTTGGGCTTGGTTCAGGGTGAAGGTGGCAGTGGTGGCACCGTTAACATTATTCCACGTCGTGCCGTTGGTACTTTGCTGCCACTGGTAAGTGGGGATGACTCCGGCTAGTCCGTTGGGATCGGTGATGCTGGCACTGAGGGTTTGATTTTGGGTGGGGGTGCCGCTCAGACTGATGCTGCTATTGGGCGTGGGTGCGTTGGCTGCTGTAAAGACGATATCGCGGAAGTAGTTGGCGTTATTAAATGATTGGGTGGGGAAGGCGGATGGATTGGGATTGAAGACGCCGTTGCTGCCATCGGCTACGGCACTGAGATCGCCATTGGTGATGGTGGCGGCGATGCCGTTGCTGGTGGCGACGTAATGAGTGTTGGCATTGACTGAGACTAGATATGTAGTGCCTGCGGTAATATTTAGGGGTGTGGCTAATGTTTGTTGTTGCCAGCCTGAAGCGGTTTCGTTGGTAAAGGTGATGCTGGCTAGTTCTTGTCCGGTACTTGCTAGCCAGATCCGCCCGGTATGAGTGCCAGTCTCGCTTGCTGCTTTGTAGTAGCGAATGGCATCAATCGTGCCGCTTTTGGCACTTTGAAACTCCATCCCTAGTTCGTAGTCGCCCGCACTGCCCGTCCCATCGGTAGCATTAACCACCGTAGGGGTTTGGGTGGTAAAAAGACTGGGCAATACTCCTTGATATGAATTCCTCACAGCATCTGTCAATGACAGATCTGCTTCAATTGTGCCTGTGGCATATTCCAGAGTCCAGTCGCCACCTTTGGCAGCATTACCCGTCGTATTTATAGAAGCAGCTACATCAGCACCTGTCAAGTTAGAGATTTCATTAACGAAGGCTTGTCCCGATTGCCCATCGGCAATATTACAACCATAAAAAAGAATATCCGCCTCTGGCGCGAGAGCGGATTTCCATTGCTGGAGATCGTTTGCATAGTGTTGCAAAGAGTTCGCACTCAGGGAACTATTACCCAGTTGCACCTGTGAGATATTGCCGTGAGAGATAATATCAATGCTTGATAAACCCCGATAGTTTTTTAGAGCCTCAGTGATTTGAGCGATTCCATCTCGGCTAGGATCTAAGAGAATTTTGACATCCGAGCGCAGGTTTGCCATGACTGTCGCAGCATCATCGATATTCCGATCGATAAAAGCAATAGTTTGCGGACTGATTAAATTGCCGCTAGATACCTTTGGTAATTCAAAGGGGTTTACAAATTTTTGAGGCTTTAATAATACTTCGTCAGCAAAATAATTGTCTGGTATCGTCATGGCTCTTGAATGTTGTTTTCGGTTGAGTAACGAACTAGCAGGATATTACTTTATTCTGCTCTCAAAGTAACTTGAATGTAAATCAGACGAACGACGTAAAAATACAACCATTTATCTATACCTTCAGTTTATCAATAGAACATCGCGTACAAATATAGTAGATATTTCACTTTTGCAAAGATTAATTTAAGCTATTATGCTTAGATTAATCTTTGAATGTTAGCGTAATTAACGATCGCAAGCAACATTCCGCTTGATTATGTAGCGAAATCCTGGTATTGAGTGGCAATTACTTTACCGATTTCCAATGAAGAAGTCGCTGCTGGTGAAGGTGCATTACAAACGTGAATGGAGTTGGGCTTTTTGACGATCGCAAAATCGTCCATCAGTCTACCATCACGCATCAAAGCTTGCGCTCTCACACCTGCATCGCTGGGTACGAGATCTTCAGCTCTAATTTCGGGAATTAGTTGTTGCAAGCTGCGAACGAATGCGGCTTTACTAAACGATCGAATCATTTCCTGCATTCCCTCATCGGCATGTTTGAATGCTAGTTTCCAAAATCCCGGATAAGTCATAACTTCAGCAAAATCTTGGGGATCGAAGTCTGTTTTTTTGTAACCTTCCCGTTTGAAACTTAGGACGGCATTGGGGCCAGCATGGATATTTCCGTCGATCGTCCGAGTAAAATGAACGCCTAGAAATGGAAAGTTGGGATTGGGAACTGGATAGATTAAATGTTTGACTAAATACCGTTTGTCCGGCACTAATTCGTAGTACTCACCTCGAAAGGGAACGATTTTGGCTTGAGGATCGACACCATCGAGTCTCGCAATTCGATCGCTATGTAAGCCCGCACAATTGATCAGATAGCGAGTTTCAAAGCTACTGTTGGTGGTGGCGATCCGATGTCCATCAGTTAGCTCGATAATTTTTTCAACTTTGGTATCGAGATAAAGATCGCCACCCAAAAGTTCGATCGAGTCGGCATATTTTTGACAGACTTGCTGATAATCAACTATGCCAGTCGAAAAAACGCGCACTCCGGCTAGGCAGCTCACATGAGGCTCGATTTGACTAACTTCTGCTGCGGTGAGTTTGGCAACTTTTATGCCATTATCGATACCGCGTTGATAAATGTTTTCGAGTAATGGTAGCTCCTGCGGTACCGTTGCTACGATGACCTTGCCACAAACCTCATGGGCGATGCCATTCTCTTGGCAAAATAGCACCATCGAATCGGCACCAGCACGGCAGAGTTGAGCTTTGAGACTGCCCGATTTGTAGTAAATACCAGAATGAATCACACCGCTATTATGACCCGTTTGATGGCGACTCCAGCCACTTTCTTTTTCCAATACGGCAATTCGCCGATCGGGATTAGCTTGCAATAGAGCCATTGCGGTTGATAGTCCGACGATGCCGCCGCCGATGACGATCGCGTCATACATAGATGTAACTTCCTAAATTTAGATCGATAGATTTTTTAAGGCACTCACAACTCGATCGAGATCTGCATCAGTCAGTTGATGAAACAGGGGGAGCAAAATACAATTGTCTTGAGCTTTTTCGCTTTCAATCAGTCGATTGCAACTGCCGGGTTTGCAGTCACAGCCAGATCTATTCACACCACAAGACCACTGTTGTTGTTGATAGGCTGGTTCGCGATGCGTACACATAATCCCGCGCCGAGTTGCAATCCCCAGATCGAGTAATTGTTGCATCACGGATACCTGTGCGTACTTACCAGTCAACCGCACGCAGAAGCTCTGCCAATTGCTATGCGCCCACTCTGGCTCAATCGGTAATTCCAAACCTTCGATATTCGCTAAAAGTTCCTGATATTGTTGCGCCAAATAGCGGCGACGGGCGACAATTTCTGGCAGGCGTTTGAGTTGTTCGCGTCCGACGGCGGCTTGAATGTCCGTCATCCGATAGTTGTAACCCAAAACGGGGTAAGACTCAAAAATCACTTGTTTGGAGCCGTGACGGACGGTATCGGCGACACTCATGCCATGTTGTCTCAACAGTCGAAACTGTCGATCCCATTGGGCATTTTTGGTTGTCAACATCCCACCATCGCCAGTCGAAATTACCTTGCGGGGATGGAAAGAAAAACAAGCAATATCACCATGCGGCTTGCCAATTTTCTGCCACTCATCATCCCAGAAAATTTCACTGCCGATCGCACAAGCTGCGTCTTCAATTACAGGTAGATTGTGTTGATGGGCGATCGCTAAAATTGCTTTTAGATCGCAAGGCATTCCAATTTGATGGACTACCAAAATCGCCCGGGTCCGATCGGTTATAGCATCAGCAATTAAGATTGGATTGATATTATAAGACTGCGGATCGATGTCTACAAATACGGGGACAGCCCCACAATAGCGGATGCTATTGGCAGTCGCAATATAAGAATGACTGACCGTAATCACCTCATCGTCAGGCTGTACGCCCACCGCCAAGAGTGCCAAGTGCAATGCTGTGGTGCAATTGGAGACAGCGCAAGCATATTCAGCCCCAACGTAAGCGGCAAACTCTCGCTCGAATGCGGCAACTTCTGGCCCTTGAGTAACCCAACCAGACATGATGGCACGACTAGCGGCTTGGGCTTCAGCTTCGCCCATCCAGGGTTTAGCGATCGGAATATTTTGCATTAAATTATTAAATGATAATTTTTTGGCAGTTATCTTAAGAGAACTTGAGCGGCAGAGCACGAAATTTTATTTCAGGACGGTGTTGGAACGAAGCAGATCTCTAGCTAGATCCCTGACTTCTCGAAGAAGTCGGGGATCTGTTGTACCTCGCCAAATTACTTATCTCCTTTCGTTTTTTGTGCGTGCCACCAAGCTACAAGTCTCCGCAAACCTTCTTCTAACGAGACTTCAGCTTCAAAACCCAACAAATCTCTAGCTTTAGTTACATCTGCCAGTCGGCGCGCAACTGGATTTACCTTCCGCTCTGGCCCATATTCTGGTTTGAGATCCGAACCCATGACCTTCGTCAAAGCAGATGCCAGATCGTTCAAGCTACTTTCGACACTGCTGGCGATATTAAAGACTTCATCCGTGACATCGGCTTTAGCTGCCAAGATATTCGCTCTGGCAATATCTTCGATATAAATAAAGTCCATCGTCTGCTCGCCATCGCCAAAAATCAGTGGCGGTTGCCCAGCGATGATGCGTTCCATCCAGCGGATTAACACCTCAGTGTAGACACCATAAATATCCATCCGGGGGCCATAGACATTAAAATAACGCAGGGCAACATAGTCTAACCCGTACATGTCATAGAAGCTGCGGAATAAGGCTTCGTTAAAAATTTTGGTCGCACCATAGAGAGTGCGGTTATTGTAAGGATGGTGCGATTCTTTGGTAGGAAATGCTTCTGCCATCCCATAGATCGATGCAGAGGACGCAGCAACAACTTTTTTAACTTTAGCTTTAACGGCAGCTTCTAAGACGTTGTAAGTACCATCTGCCATTACTTCTAGTGCCAGCCGAGGTTCGGCAGCGCATTGAGTGATCCGAATCGCGGCTTGATGGAAAACAATGTCTACGCCATCCATCACTTTATCCAGAATTTGAAGATCGCGGATATCGCCTTCAACTAATTTGACTAAACCGCTAGACATGGCTCGATCGAGATTGGACATTTGCCCACGCGTAAAATTATCAAGAATGACAATTTCAGCTACATCTTCTTGGACTAGCAGATCGGCAATATGCGAACCTACTAAACCTGCTCCACCCGTAACTAATACTCGACTATTTTTCATTTTTTATCCTATGTTCTATTCTAATGGTTGATATCCTTCGCGCCAACGTAAAAATCTAGCCGGAACGCCAGCAACGATCGCATAAGGTGGCACATCTTTGGTAACTACGGCTCCAGCCCCAACGATGCTACCTTCTCCAATGGTTACTCCAGGTAAGAGTGCGGCATTCATCCCGATATCGGCTCCCATTTTTACTGTGACCGAGGCGATCTCTAGGTTGGTTTGGATAATCGGAATGTCAATGGGCAAGGCTGTATGAGTCGAGCCGAGGACTTTTGCCCCAGGCCCCCAGCCAACGTAATCTTCAAGAACCAGATTGCGAGCATCCAAGTAACTCTGCGGCCCGATCCAAACATTGTTGCCGATCCGACAAGTACCATCGAACCGCCCTTGAATATAGCTTCCAGAACCAATGAAGACGCGATCGCCGATCTCGAAGGTTTCTAAATGCTTAAACCCGACTCCTGTGCCAATTCGCACACCATGACCGAATTGACGCGCCACGGCTCGCCAAATGGCTCGCCGCATCAGTCCATCAAAGTCGCCATCGCTGGCGATAAAGCGGGAATACATTTCTACTAATGCCGATCGATTCTCGTTCCCAGAGGCTCCGCCAACGTACTGAGTACGAAGATATGCTGCTAGTTGAACTTCAAAGTCAGGGTCGATCTCTTCTGCTTGTAAACCATGTACGGATGCGACGACTTTAGTATTTCCTAAATCGGACATAGATCTCCTCGGTTAGCTAATCGCGCTCAGTACTGCTTTCGCTACCTGAGTTTGAGACTCGATCGTGAGTTCGGGATACAATGGGAGCGAAAGTTCTTGGCTGGCTACCAGTTCCGACTGCGGAAAGTCGCCTAGCTCATAACCGAGATCGGCATAAGACGGTTGCAAATGGACGGGAATGGGGTAGTGAATACCTGTCTGAATTTCCTGAGCCTGTAAGCTTTGTTGCAGTGCATCCCGATTTGGCGATCGCAAAGCGTAAACATGGTAGACATGGCGGTTGTGGGGGATGGCTGTCGGCAGTACCAACCCCGATGCTGCTAACAGATGGTTGTAATTAGCCGCACAAGCAATTCTCGCTTCCGTCCAGGCTTCGATATATTGCATCTTCACCCGTAAAATCGCCCCTTGAATCCCATCCATCCGATAGTTGTAACCCTTGAGGACGTGGTGATAGCGGCGTTCTTGTCCCCAGTCGCGCAGCATCCGCATCTTGCGATCGTATTCAGGATTATTGGTGACTGCCATCCCGCCTTCGCCATAAGCACCAAGGTTTTTGCCTGGGTAAAAGCTAAAGCAAGCAATGTCGCCGATGCTGCCGACTCTGCGCCCTTTATATTCAGCCCCATGCGCTTGCGCGGCATCTTCGATGACAATCAGATTGTGACGGCGGGCGATTTCTAAAATCGGATCCATATCTGCGGGTTGACCGTATAAATGGACTGGCAGAATCGCTTTAGTTTTGGGGGTAATCGCTGCTTCGATCTGGGTAACATCGATCGTATAGGTCGCCGGATCGATATCGACAAATACAGGCGTGGCTCCGGTATAACCAATTGCGGCTGTCGTTGCCACAAAGGTCATCGGGATCGTGATGACTTCATCCCCCGCCCCAATCCCTGCTGCGAGTAATGCCAGATGCAGCGCGCTCGTGCCTGTATTGAGCGCAACCCCAAAATCAGCTTGGCAGTAGTTAGCAAACTCTAATTCTAATGCGGCTACTTCATTGCCAAGAATAAATTGCGTACTATCTAGAACTTTTAAAACTGCCGTATCTATCTCATTTTTGATACTCAAATACTGCGCTCTGAGATCGACAAATGGAACCATTATGACACCTCCGCTAAATTCAATTTGACTAACTGCCCTTGCTGTTTCATCGATCGATCTGCCGCTTCCAGGATTTTGACAATCCGCAATCCGGCTTCGCCATCGCTAATCGGGCGGTTGCCAGTGCGAATACAATCTAAAAAGTGTTCTCCTTCCGTCTGCAAGGCTTCTGTGATATTCAACTTCGGCGACCACATATCGCCCGTGCGATAACCGATCAGTTTCTGGTAGCGGCTTTCGGTATCGTTAGCGTTTACAGTAATGCCTTTGTCATAAACTTTAATCTTTTCACTCGGCTCTAGGTCATCAAATACAATCATTTTTTGAGAGCCACCGATCGAAGTTCGCCGAACTTTGACTGGAGCCAACCAATTGACATGCAGGTGAGCGATGAGATTGTTCTCAAAAAAGAGCGTCAAGTAAGCAATATTTTCGGTACCGTTGGGGATGTGACTGATGCCAGTTGCTGATACTGCGTAGGGTTTAGAAGGTAAAACATAGTCCATGATGGAAAGATCGTGAACTGCTAGATCCCAGATGACATTGACATCGTGTTGAAACAATCCGAGATTGACGCGGACGGAATCGTAGTAATAAATATCTCCTAGTTGGTTGGTGGAGACTAGTTCCGCCATTTTCTGGACTGCGCCAGTATAAATAAAAGTATAATCGACCATCAGCACTCGGTTTTGACGCTTGGCTTCGAGGATCAATTCGATCGATTGTTCGGAAGTCATGGTCATCGGTTTTTCGACCATTACGTGCTTGCCTGCTTGCAAGGCGGCTAATGCAAGCTTGTAGTGTGAGGAAACCGGAGTGGCGATCGCCACTGCGTCAATATCCGGATCGTCAAAAATATCCTGGCAGTCAGTGGTAACTTTAATTGCTGGATATCGAGCATGTGCTTTTGCTAAAAGCTCCGCACTTAGGTCACTAACAGTCTTTACTCGTGCGCCAGGAAGTTCGGAGAAGTTCCTAACTAGATTCGGCCCCCAATAGCCGTAGCCAATGACACCAATATTAATCTCGCTTGCCATATCATTAATTAGCTCTAGCTCAGCCTAATAAAATTGTATGTAAATCCGATCGTGGCTCTACTCAAAAATTGACCGTGCAACGATTAGCAGCCATATTCTCTTCACTCGTGTTTGTATTATACCCAGCTACTTGTCTCATATATGCAATCGCCATGCAATTGCCTGGAAAACAGCATAAAAGGGGTACACTTAGTAAGCTTACATGCCGAACGACGATTAGGGATCGGCTCGATCGCGTACATCACCTACAATCCGAGCTGGCACACCTGCAACAATCGCGTAGTCGGCAACATCCCGCGTTACCACCGCCCCCGCGCCAATGAGCGCAGATGCGCCGATCGTCAGTCCTGCCAAAATAGTGGCATTACTCCCGATGGAAGCACCCCGCTTCACCCGCGTTTCTATTACTGTCCAGTCAGCTTCGGTTTGTAAACTGCCATCAACATTAGTCGCTCGTGGATAGAGGTCATTGGTAAACATTACTCCATGACCGATAAACACCTCATCTTCAATGACTACGCCCTCGCACAGAAAGCTGTGGGATGATATTTTACATCGCTTGCCGATCGTGGTATTTTTTTGGACTTCGACAAACGTGCCGATTTTTGTTTCATCGTCGATCTGACAACCGTACAGATTGACAAGCTGAGGATGGAAAATCTTAACGTTTTTACCTAATTGCACATCTTGATTGATTGGCATTTCTCGATCTAGCCATTGTTATGAAGTTAAACTTTAGGTGACAATTGACAAAATTGCTTTGTTAAAACATGTATAAACCTTATATCTAATCTTTGTCTAAAAGATACGGTAAAATTGCCTATTTTTGGAAGCAGTTATCTTGCATGAGCTTGGGATAAAAACCGATCGCACCAGCACAGTCTACTTTGAATTCAAGATAGGAAGCGCGATTGGTAGTTATCGATCGCGCAATTCTCACAATCGTGTTAACGGCTGACAATGCGCTGCAAATCCAATATGCGATCGAGCGAGGCTCTCCCACTTATTTGGTACAGTCAGCGAAAATCTCCGAACTAGTTGCCACATGCGCCAATCTGACCGAGCGCTTATCGTAATTTTGGCTAAAGTCATTACCGTATGAATATTTTAGCCATCTGCCAGAAGACTCAATTGGTGGCAATTAACACAAGTCGATCTCAGTTAGCCGATCGTTCTGACTAGCGCTAACTATCGGTGTAAACTCTCAGCGACGATCGCCAACCAATCATTTAAGTATATTAGTCTATACCCACGGTGACTTGCTACCTAATTATCGATCGAGACTTTTACCTAATACCTTGCCTGCTACCGATCTACACGCGTCCATAGCTACTTACTCACTTGTTTATTAAGTTAGAATTAGAGATAGTCTAAGCAGATCGAGCAATGAATTAACCCATATTTAAGTGACAAATTTAACCATTGGTACTACTAAAGTTGTTGAGCCGACTGTTGGTAGAAAAGTCTAACTTTGAGCATAAATATAACTGATGAGAGTAAATTATGGCGATTTGGAAAATTTGGTTGACAACCTTGGGATCGATTTTACTAATTTGGTTTCTTGGTAACTGGCTGCTATGAGCATGAGCCTTTAAAATTGGCAGCTCGGTTGATGCGTTGCTGGCTTTAACTCATCCACAACTTGGGGATTTTAATTGTAAAAACCGCTGCTCCATTTGGAGCAGCAGTTTTTATTTGGGGACTGAATAAATTAACTCAAGCTTACAACTCACCACTAGCGATCGACTGAATCAATCTGGGCGTACTCGGATCGAAACCCGCAAGATCCCAAGAGTTAGGATCTTTTGGATCTACCAATGTGATATTATTTGCAACTAGTGAGATGTAAATCGCTTTAGCATCAGGATTCACTTTTTGACGATATTCTGCTAATGCTTGACTGGGGTGTTTGTACCCAGCCCAGCTTTCACAATCCGTCCAAAAACAAATTACGTCCGCATAGCATTTATTTTTTATCATCCATTTGTAAGCACTGCTAGCATCTGTGCCGCCGAAGTTCAGATTGCTTGCCTTTTTCATCGCCGAACTAAATGAGTCGCTGCTGTTGATTTTTAGGCTGATAAACTCAGTCGAGAAACCACGAATCATATAGTTTTTTTCTGCTTTTGCCGAGACTAATGCCATCGTCGTCGCAATCTCGCAACAGGTGAGATTAATCGAACTTACTGTGGAAGAAGACATCGAACCAGAGATATCGACAGCGTGCATAAATACCTTACCAGTCGGCTCGATCGTCTCGAAGGACATTTCGAGAGCTAACTCCAAAATATCGACGATTCGGGGCACGGGCGTCCAAGTTTTGCTACTTTTACCCAAACTACCGCCAGAGCGGTAAGTTTTGAGTGCTTTCAAGACATCGATCGGGTGAATGCGTCCTTTGCGTAAGTGTTCTTTACTATTGATGATTTTGGCGACTCGATCTAGATTTCGATTGGAAGTTTTACAGTAAGCTAATACCCCAATTTCAGTTAAAGAACCGAGATTTCGCAACAGGGCACCGATCGGCATCTCTTCAAACAACAATTGCCAAGCAGCAACATCCATTTTGCCTACGGGTGCAGCCATTTCATGAGTTAAGCGACCCTGCGAAATTGCCTCTGGAGTGCGATCCGGATTGCGTTTTAACCATTCATACCACCAGATCTGATTCAATGCTGCTGTCGGCGGTGCTGGGGGCAATTCATCCCAGCCATTTACCACCCATTTAAACAACAGATCGCGACCTTCGGTTTGCGGTTTGGCGTGGAACAATCGCAAGGCATCGCGATTGGAAAAACCATACCGTTGTTGATATTTCAACAATTGATAGGCCAGTGCTTGAGTATCGCCTTGCAACAACCAATTTTTACCAGCTTCGCGGACGACTTTACCAAAACCCCGCACGGATTTGGTATAACTCATCCACTCATAAAAGTGGCTGGCGGTGCGGATAACTTGCGGAAAGATCGCTTGAAAAGCTTTCTTAGCAGCAGGAGATTCACCCATCGATAGTAATACTAACGCCCAAATCGGCGCACTGTTATTAATCGATCGACCGTCAGAAGCATAGACGATTTCTTGAGCCACGCGATCGGGATCTTCGGCGATCGCTTTTTCCAAAACATCGACGAAATCATTAGTCAATTCCCATTTAGTCGCATAGTAGCTACCATTGCCAGTCCCAATTAACAAGCACCGTCGCAATGTGCGCCAGATTCCAGCCGCGAACATATAACCGCCGGATTTACCTTTAATCATTTCTGATTCGCGTCCGGGAATCGGTTGATTTTGGGGTGTATTTTGAGCTTGTTTGTTACCGAAAAAGAAATTGTAAACCATGATTTTTTATAAGCTCCTTCAGCCCGTGAGGGCGATAATGTGAAAATCCAGCAGAGTGGGATTTGCACCCACGTTTCCGGCGGGATAAGCGATAACCCTTATTCGTTCATCCTTTACAGGCAAAAAGTTGAAAAGGGATAATTAACTCAAGTTGCGAGCAACTTGGATTAATAACGGCGTCCTATCTATCTAGACGATCTGCTGTCGTTTACTAATTACTTAGGTAATTAGTAATACTCCCAAGGGGAATCGAACCCCTATTTTGGTGTAGAAAGCACCGCGTCCTAGCCTTTAGACGATGAGAGCAAATTGGATGTGGAAAGTAATAAATACTTTCACTGCCTCGCTAGGAATCGTTGGCGTAGCCTCTCCGACAGGAGACACCTAGAATGCACGATCCAAAATCGTGTGTGTTGCCAATTACACCACAAGGCATTGTGATTTCAGAAAGCAATCTTTTAAATGAGATCGCATGGAACCGATCGGACTCGAACCGATAACCGATCGCTTATCGAGCGATTGCTCTACCGTTGAGCTACGGTTCCAGATTTTCTAGACTTATGACCGATGAAAGTCATAATGAAACTGGTAGGAATCGAACCTACGACCTCCCGCTTAGAAGGCGATAACCCTTGTTCTACGTCCCCGAGAGGCAAAGGGTGAAGAAGGATGTTTTTAGGTGCTCTATCCACTGAGCTACAGTTTCAGATTTACTAAATTTATGACTGATGAAAGTCATATTGGAATTGGTAGGAGTCGAACCTACGACCGGATGATTAAAATCGATAACCTTCGTTCTACGTCCCCTAGAGGCAAAAAGGCGAAGAAGGAGTCTTCATCTGCTCTACCACTGAGCTACAATTCCAGATTTACCAACTCCAAAAGTTGGACGGGATTGACGGGATTTGAACCCGCGACTTTCCGCTAGACAGGCGGACACTCTTACCACTGAGTTACAATCCCAAATTAGGTGGAGCAGGAATTGCACCTGCGGATGGTTGAACCACGATAATCCTCATCTGTCGTCCCTGACGGGTAAGTTAAGCGAAAAGGAATAAAATCAACTGCCTTACTACTTGGCGATCCACCTAGATGTATTGTGGTTGGGTAGCGACGCGGGGGTTGCACCCGCATCTCTGGTGAATCAGGGGATTATTGGTTTAAGCGATAACCCTAATTCATGCGTCCCTTGCGGGTAAAGTTGGTGCTTTGCAATTAAGCTAGTCGCTACATAAAGTTTGAATTCACGGCGGGCTATGTCTTCATCTCGGTTGCTCCTTGGTGGTTGTGCTTGTTTCCATGTCCACAGAATAGCCTCAGACATCGACCCGAAGCTAATGCGCGACCGCATCGCTACAATGCTTGCTAGCTCTGGATTTCAGACCTAGGGGAAAAGTTTTACCCAGGGGATACCCCGAACTTTGCACCGGAATTCGATCGCAATTGAGGCTGCATAAAAAAACGATCGCCATCGATGACGATCGTTTCTTTGCGTTAATAACTGGGATTACTTTTGTTCTAAATGGCGGCGTAACTGACTGCTGGCAATATCAATGCAAGTGACGACAATCAGTAAAACCAACATCATCGTCGTCGCTTTATTGTATTCAAACCCGCGAATATAATTGACTAATTCAAAGCCAATTCCCCCAGCTCCGACAACTCCCAAAACGGAAGCAGCGCGGATATTATATTCAAACATATATAAGGTATAACCCAACAGCAAGGGCAATACCTGCGGCATGACTCCATATTGAGCGATCTGGAACCAAGATGCACCGCTGACTTGGAGAGCTTCAAGGGAATAAGGATCGACCGACTCGATCGCGGTTTGATAAAATTTGCCCAAGTAGCCAATGGTATAAATCCCCAGCGCGAGGGTGCCAGCAGGTGCGCCCAATCCAGTAGCAGCGACGAATAGTAATCCCAAAATAATCGACGGGATCGATCTCACGGCATTTTGAATAAAATTAGCCACCGAACGTACCCACCACGGGACTAAATTATTGGCTGATAAGATCGCAATCGGCAGGGAAATAATCGCCCCAATTGTCGTTCCCCACAAGGACATCTGGATTGTTTCTAATAATTTATCCCACGCGACATCGAGAATCGATAGATCGGGCGGAAACAATCGCGACACAAAATCGGCGATGTAGCCACCACTATCTTTGAGAGATTTTAGATCTACCTGTAAACCTTGCCACGCCCAACTGTAGACACCGACAATCGTGAGGAAAATTAATATTCTGACAACCATTTCTGCTAAAGCCTAAAGCCTAAAGCCTAAAACCTAAAACCTAAAGCCTAGACCGTTAATTGCTCGAATTTTGCGCTAAGATTTTGACTGCTACCATGATAGACGACTCGACCGCGATCGACAATAATCGCAGTCTGAGCATAGGTACTAGCCAAAGCTAAATCGTGCAAAACAGTGACGATCGTCATCCCTTCACGATGTAAATGGGCGAGATTTTTCATCACTTGTTGAATTGCCATAATATCTAATCCAGTGACTGGTTCGTCAGCTAATAAAATCTGCGGCGATCTCATTAAAGCTCTGGCAATGGCTACGCGTTGTTGTTGTCCCCCGCTGAGTTGTCGGGTTGGTTGACTGGCAAATTCAGCTATTCCCAATCGATCGAGTAATTCCAGCGCAGTTCGCCGTTCGCTGGCTGGAAATCCCGTCAACGTCTTCCAGCCCGAAAACCCACCTAACTTGCCGCACAAGACATTATCGAGGGCGCACAGTTGCGGAATCAAACCGCCACCTTGAAACAACATCGCCAAGGGTTGACGCGCTTGAGTGCGGGTACTCGGTGTCATCGGGACATTATTTACCAAAATACTTCCCGATCTTAGCGGCAATAATCCCGCGATCGCCCGTAATAAACTCGATTTACCCGCACCATTCAATCCTAAGATGGCGACAAATTCACCTTGTTTAATCTCACAATCGATACCATCCAAAATCGGTCGATTGCCAATTTTTGCCTGACTGACTGCCGCGTTGACACTAATTGCTGGCGCAAGATTGCCAGATCTTGCACTCTGTTTACCGATCTCGATCGAACTTAGCTCGCTACTGATTGTACTCACTTGATTTTTACCGAACTCAACAATTATTTCCTATCCCCTAATCCAAATTGCTACCAGTATCATGCCTACGACTGAAGTCGTGGCTAGTAATGCAAAGTCCGCCTGTCTTGTCTTGCTAAACCGTCGGGGAACCCGACGGTTTAGCGAGACAAGACAGACAGGCGGACTTTGCACCACA
>NZ_JANMZA010000147.1:0-6963 GCF_031382685.1 Chamaesiphon sp. OTE_8_metabat_110
GTGCGGCAATCGCATTTAGCACGACAGACTCTGGTGCAGACTTAACGACCTTAAGTAGTGTTGAATTGACCTTGATTCCTAGACTATCCAAGTCTGACGAAATTTGGTCGAGAATCGCGCGTTTGTCTTCTATCAAGCTAATTTCAGTAGTTGATTTAACAACCCTCAAATCCGGTGTAGTTTGAGTGAGATGAGCTGCATCCGCCAATTGCTGTTTCATACTTTCATTCTGAGTTTTCAATTTTTTATTCTCAGCCTGAATCTCGCTCATCTGTACGATCTTTCCATAGACAGTTGCATTTTGATGTTCCAGCTCTTTGACCTTTTCAGAGAGAACTTTTACCCGTTCTTTGAGCGTTTTAATCAAGGCATCTTTGGATGATTCTGACGGTCGCTGCTCTGGAGCAATACGGGCGGATTCTGTAGACTGTTGCCGCAAGTGTTCGATACGCTCTTTAATTGCTGTTTCCTTATATAGAAATGCCTTAGAAACACTACAAGCAGCGGCAACGGTATTGAAGTTAATCTTTTGACGAGTGCGGATCATCTCTTTAATCCCGCGATCTACTTTATCGAAGGATTCTTGCCTTTTCCTTTGCGCGTTTTGCCGCAATCCTTCAACATTGCGCTGAATATTCATACTCATGCTTGTGCCTCCTCCAAACTTGCAATAATTTGTTCGAGGTTTGCTTTAATCCTTTCATTCATTTCGGTTTGTCTTTGCCATCCGTTAGCTTTAGCTTTGTCAATCAGTTTTTCTGTCTGTGCTAACTGTTGATAGTGGTCTGCTAAATACTCGGCAGTCGTCCGAAAATGGGTGCAGGTCAAACAAGCATTTGCGTGAGGACAACCATTAGTAATTATCGGCAAAGCACAAGACCCGTTCGGTAATGCCTGTGCGTAAACATTCTTCTTGAACCACTGCAATGTTTCATCATCAGCTTCCATGTCATTCGCTGTTACTGTCTGTCCGGCAATATTTACGACACGATCTTGGAATTTAGCGATTTCCTGCTTCATCGTCTGGTCGTGGATCGTGGCATAAGTTGCCGTCATCGCTGGACTTTCATGACCTAAAAACCGCTGAATGATATGCTGTGGTACTCCGTTGTTAATCATTCTGGTGCCAACGGTATGCCGGAACTGGTGGGACTGAAAGTGCCAGATCTTGCCAGTGCCATCGCAGATCTTATGTGCTTTAGCGAGATAGTTTAAGTATTGAGCGAGAATCTTTCTTGTCATAATTCTCGGTACGGGCTTAAATCCTGGTCGCTTTAGCCCACCATTGGCACAAAACATGTACTGCCAGTCTGGGGGCAGATACTCTTGGATGTAATCGATCTGCTGTTGGATTGTCATCACCACCTCCCGCGAAAGGGGAATGGTAATCTCCTTTTTCATCTTGAACTGGTAGTATTTCAGAAACCAGTCTCCAGCCTTATCTTGCAGCAAGCAGTCTAACTTGAGATTTACTAGCTCTGATATTCTCATGCCGCATTCTTGCAGGATAATGACCATCCTTGCCACTGGAGGAGCGAGATCTGTTAGATGCTCGTTGAGTTGTTCGATTACTTCGCCGGGGATGTAGCGCGGCAATCGCTTGGGCATTCTTCCTAGATCTTCAGAGCGAACTAGATACCTGGGCACATCTAGCCATTCATTCTGATAGCAATCCTCAAAATAAAGTTTGGCATTGTGGAGTGTTTTGTTGCGAGTGCTGACAGATAGTGAGGTACTGAGTAAGAAGCCAGCAAAGTTAATAAGTACTTCACGATCTATTTCGGATGGTTTGATGGTGGGATAGTACTCTTGGAAGTAGCTAGATAACCGCCGCAGGGAACTTAACTTCTCTTGGACTGAGGAAAATGTCAGACTGGCTAGGGCAATTTTGATATGCTGTTTGACTGTCGAGTTCATCCAGGGCTGAGTTATTTTCTCGAAGTTGAGCTTATAGCTCGACCTTCCCACCCCAGGTTCGATACCTAGTCGCCGACAATCCCAGCAATTTTTTCCATACTCCTTGAGCGGGTCGATGACAAACAAAGAAACTTGCTCGACCGGAGTGAAATCTTTCTCGCAATCTTTGCAGTAATAAATCTGTGTCTGTTTGCCTGACTTGTTCCTGCCATTTTTCCTCAAGTTAGTTCCATTGCAAAATTTACAGGCAACTAGCTTTTCATCATTCTGGCGACTGCGAATCGGTACGATCTGTTCAGGTGCTGGACTCATCCGTTCTCTCTCTGTTATCTAGATATTTCTGGTATTCGACTTTCATGTCTTCGTTCGTGACATGAACGTAGGTGTTAATGGTGGTTTGAATGCTGGCGTGTCCTAGTCGCTTCTGGACGTAAGCCATGCTCATGCCTTCCCGAATCAAATCGGTGGCATGACTGTGGCGCAGCATGTGTGGGGTGATGGCGATTCCAGTTTTCCTCTTGAGCCTGAGAAATAGATCCATCACTGCGCTGTAAGACATTGGCTTGCCAATCTTGCCATCCCAAAGGTTAACGAAAACGTAATCACTCAAGTTGTCACCCAGAATTTCCATGAACTCTCCCACATATTCGGTGTAGAGAGTCATCAGCTTTTTGGTGACGTGCAAATCGAGCGGTTCTAAAGATTTAGATCTGGCTCCATTTGCGTTGTTTTTGCGTGGGCAGATCTTGATTAGGTTATCCCAAGACTGAATATCTTCATGGCGTAAACCCAAAGCCTGACCGATTCTCATCCCTGTTTCTTGCAATAAACACAGCAAGAATTTGTCCCTAATATTCTGGCAAGCAGCAACGAGCTGACTTGCTTGGTCAGTATCGATGGTCTTTGGAATCTTTCTTGATACCTTGAGCTTGAGCAATCTGGCTCTTGTAGGCTTTCCTTTAGTGATGTGATGTAGAAACCCCTTATATCTTCTTCCAGGCATCACTGAGGAGCGATATAGCGGGATGTGGGACACATTTCCTGTCTGCTCCTGGTAGTCATAAAACATGCACACGGCTGTTAATGTCAGATTCACCGTGGCTTCGGATCTTTTTGCTTGTTGCTCGACGATGGAAATCGTGCCGCTCGGAGCTGGACTTCTCAGCCATGTCATGAAGTCGGCTAGATCTGGAGCTTTAATTTCGTCCCACTTTAAATAGCTGACTCGTAAAAATTCCCAGTAGAGTTTGAGAGCTTGTGCGTAAGCTTTAATCGTGTTGGGAGATCGTTCTAGGTTCTCTAGGTATTTCAGAAACAGATGGATTGGTTCGATTGGTAGAAAATCTTCTCCAATTACCGTCCAACTCTCCCTACTAGTTTCATTGAGTATGACTTTTTGTAGCTTTACCATGCGAACTGTGTAGACTATGTGGACTATAGTTACTGGCTTTAGTATATCATTCTAAGATGTTGTTGTTGTAGGTTTTTTTATTCTTTCTTTACTTTATGGATATAGCCTGCAAGGCTATACATAATTGATTTTTGTCGGCCCCCCAGGTAGCGGTAAAACCATGCTGGCACGGCGGTTGCCGGGAATTCTCCCACCCCTGAGCTTTGCCGAGGCGCTGGAAGTTACCCAAATCCACTCCGTCGCTGGCTTACTCAAAGAGCGCGGCTCGCTGGTGTGCGACAGACCCTACCGCAGCCCTCATCACTCAGCGTCAGGCCCTGCCCTGGTTGGTGGCGGCACGTTTCCGCGTCCCGGCGAAATTTCCCTCGCTCATCGCGGCGTGCTATTTCTCGACGAATTAACGGAATTCAAACGCGATGTCCTCGAATTCTTGCGCCAACCATTAGAAGACGGACACGTCACCATCTCCCGCACCCGCCAGTCCGTCTCCTTCCCCGCCCAGTTTACCCTCGTCGCCAGTACCAATCCTTGCCCCTGCGGCTACTATGGCGACACGATCCAAGCCTGTACCTGCAATCCCCGCCAGCGCGAGAATTATTGGGCAAAACTTTCCGGCCCCCTGATGGATCGGATCGACCTCCAAGTAGCCGTAAATCGCCTCAAACCCGAAGAAATTACCGATCGACCCACAGGCGAAAATTCCGCCACAGTGCGCCCGCGCGTCCAAGCAGCCCGCGACAGAGCCAGCCAGCGGTTTGAGTCCGTACCCAGCATCGTCTGCAATGCCCAAATGCAAAGTCGCGAACTCCGCACCTGGTGCCCGCTTGACGACAACAGCCGCAAACTCTTAGAAACCGCCATCCGCAAGCTAGGACTCTCCGCCAGAGCCAGCGATCGCATTATCAAAGTCGCCCGCACCATCGCCGATCTCGCCGCTTGCGAACACATCGAACCCACCCACATTGCCGAAGCCATCCAATACCGGACGATCGATCGAATGCAGTGATTTTTTAGATGGGAGATGGGAGATGGGAGTTGGGAGGGTAAGAGGTAATGGGTAATGGGTAATGGGTAATGGGTAAGAGCAATTAATATTGTATTTCTCCCCGTCCCCCCGTCCCCCCGTCTCCCAGTCCCCTATCTCCCATCTCCCATCTCCCACCTCCCATCTCCCATAATTAAACAAATAGATTGAGGTAAACTAATCCCTAATCCCCAATTCCGAACCAATGAGTAACCAAAACCCCGCAGTACCGCAACCGCCCCAAGATGGTGACGCTTTCAAGCAGAATCGCGATATCCTCGCCAAAGTCAACGCTCATGCAGATCGATCGATGGATCGACTCTTCGCCGACATCGACGAACTCCTCGGTGACGATCCCACTCACGGCTCTAATCCTGCACCGACACAGCATAATTCCTACGCCAACGAGCAATATCCGCAGTTACAACAACAAGTCTATCCACCGCAGCGTGCCCTCGGTGCAGCCGCAGACACACCAGCGCAACCAGTAGCCAAAGCCAAACGCCCGATGCCACTGTGGCTCAAAGCATTCCTCGGGCTTGGTGTGACGGCAATTGCGGCTGGTGGCGTACTCACCTGGCTGGTAAACGAGCGGAAGGTCGTTTTGCCCGAAATCGATACGAGTTGGCTCCCCTTCCAATCCCAGCAAGTTGCGCCACAAGATGCCAAATTTGCTGACTATATGCGTAAATCGATCGCCAAAATCGATGCCACCGCTCAAACAGCGACTCTAGCCACTAATAATATCCCTACGCCCGCCACTAGTATTGTAGCTACCCCCGCAACGGCTCCCACCGCGCCAGTCGCCACCGCTCCGACTAAAACCATCGTCACCGCCGCTCCCGTTGCACCAACGCCTGTCAAGCCAGCAATCGCCCTCGTCAAAACGCTACCGAAAGGCAATCGTCCCGGCGCGATCTTCGAGATCGATCGTCAGAGCAAAACAGTCAATGTCGGTCAACCCATTGGCAAAAGTAATTGGTCTTTAGTGTCTGTCAATAAAGGTGAAGTCATAATAAAAAGAAAAGGTGGTGAAATTCGATCGATCGATGTCGGTCAGAAGTTTTAATTGAGATGGGAGGTGGGAAACGGGGGGATGGGGAGAAATAAAATATTAATCGCTCTTACCTTTTACCTCTTACCCATTACCCATTACCTTTTACCCTCCCATCTCCCATCTCCCACCTCCCATCTCCCCACCCACTCCTCACACTCTAAATCATGGGTTTAATTGAAGACATGAAGCGGTTTCTGGAAAGTCAGATCGATGACTTCCTGAGCAAAAACCCGCATCTCGAATTACAGGTGATCGGCGAACAACTGGCTCAACAGGAGACCGACACCGTTCAACTGATTGTGGACTTGCAAGCTCAAGAAAAACAAACCGAGCAAGAAATCCTTAATACCGCTCAAGAAATTAAAAATTGGTACGATCGCGTCCAGAAAGCGACCGTAGCTGGACGTGCCGATCTGGCCACAGGTGCCCAAGAGCGGGTCAATGCCCTCTTGCCTCAAGGCAACCAACTCTGGGGCAAAATGCAGGGCTTAAAAGAGCGCATCGCCAAGGCTCAGGAGCTATTGCAAACCATCAAAACGCGGCGGATTGAAGTTAAAGCCAAAACTGCTGCCGATCGAGCTGCGCGCGCTAAATCCGCGATCGACGATAACCCGAGTAGCTGGGGATCGGTAAATAATTATACAAATGACAGCAAGTTTGCCGATCCGCTCGATGCTCAATTTCGACGGTGGGAAGCCGATGAAGAACTCGAAAAGCTCAAGCGAAATTTAGGCAAATAGGCTGATTCTTAACTAAATCTTTAGATCCGATCGGTGTAGTCTGTTAACATTACTAACGGAAGGTATTTACAACATTTTGAGTAAAATGTTGTTACTTTCTGAGTCTATACAATCACCTACATTTTAGCTATAAAAGTGCGAGGTATTGATAGATATATTGTTTAGAAATACAGTCATGATCGGAACCCCAATTTTAAAGAAGTCTCAGATTGGCGACGCGATCGCAGGTATCGTCACCGTTTTTGGGATTGATATCGTTATTATTTTTATATCGCTATTACTAAATACGTTTTCCCCGGTCTTTATGTCTGTGGTTTTCTCGATCGGCGCGATCCAGTTAATTTACATTTTACCGTTACTACGGTGGTCGGTTAAACGACGAGTTAAAGGTTTTAGTAAAGGATTGTTGATGGGAGCAATGGCAATCGCGATCGTCAATATTTTTTGCTTCTTAGTCGTGTTTAAGTTTTTCAGTAGTGGCGCTAGATAATTAATAATTAATAATTAATAATTGAATTACCGATCGAAAGCAATTTTTAGGTATTCGGCTTCGGGGATCAGATCCGTGGGATCTGGAACTCGATCGGGAAATAAAATTCCATCTAAATGGTCGAGTTCATGTTGAAAAATTCGGGCGACAAAATCGGTTAGTTCTTGGGTGACTAGTTCGCCATGTGGGGTGAGATATGCGACCTCGATCGCCCGATCGCGTAAGACCAAACCGCGAGTTCCCGGTACGCTCAAACAGCCCTCCCAGCCAGCAACCAGCTCCCCAGATCGATCGATAATTTGGGGATTAATCATCGCCGTCGGT
>NZ_JANMZA010000187.1:0-3380 GCF_031382685.1 Chamaesiphon sp. OTE_8_metabat_110
CGTTGGGGGAGCGGGAGGGAGTGGGAGGGAGTTGGGAGAGGGGAGAAGGGAGTTGGGAGGTAGGGGGAGGCAGATGGGAGTTGCGAGTTGGGGCTTCGCAGTTGTGGGTTGGGAGGTGGGAGTTCGGGAGAGGGGGGGACTGGGAGAGGGGGGGACTGGGAGAGGGGGGGATAATTAGTCTCCTTGTCTCCTCGTCCGTCTTGGAAAGGTGCTCTACTTGTCTGGTCGGGTCTCCCGCCCAGTTGGGAAACCCCCAGACCGCACTTTCCGCTCCTCGTCTCTTCATCACCAACCCCAATATTTACCCAAGTCTCTAGGGAGGGGGTGGCGGAGCCGAGGATCAGGGGGCAGGATTCTAGTTCGGCGCGCCAGTTGGCAATATCTCTAGTTTGGTAAGTGGGGGCGGGTTGGTCTTGTTTGAAGCTCGAATCGTGTTCTTCGTCGAGGATAATTAGTCCTAAGTTGGGTAATGGTGCGAAAATTGCCGATCGAGTGCCGATGATAATTTGACTGGTATCATTGAACATCTGTCGCCAGGTGTCATAGCGTTCGCCGTCGCTGAGGGCACTATGATAAACGCAAACTTTATCGCCAAATCGCGATCGAAATCTGTCAGTTAGTTGGGGTGTCAAGCCAATTTCGGGGACTAAGACTAAAACCGATTTGTTACGTGCTAGGATTGGCTCGATCGCTTGGAGATAGACTTCGGTTTTGCCGGAGCCAGTCACGCCATGTAGGAGGACTCGGGCGTATCCAGAAATATCGTTAATTACGGCTAGGGCAGCAGCTTGATCTGGGGTGAGTTGTTTGGCTGGTTCTTGTTGGAAGATGCCGACAGATCGATCGGATCGGAGTTTTTCTTTATCGACGATCGCGATGTATCCCTTCTGGGCAATTTTGACTAAAGTTGCTGGCGTGGTACCACCGAGTTTTGTTAATTCCGATTGCCATAATTCCCCGTCATGCTGTCTTAAGATCTCGACGACCTCGCGTTGGCGAGCGGACAGATCGTCGCCGATTAATTCGGCAGTCAAGACTACCGCTTTTAAGAGTTTGGGCTGTTGAGTTTGTCCTGATTCTAAATAAGATTCAACTAACTTTTTATCTAGTAATTCGCGCAAACCTTTAAGCGACTGCGGAATTTGTTTTTGAATATGCTGCCAACTATAATTTTTATCTGGTTGGGAATTCAATAGCTGAAGAATTTTCTTGGCGATCGGACTCAAGAAAACATCAGTATTTAGATCTGTTGATATTGCCTTAATCCGGCGATGCGATCGAGTCAATAGCCCCGGTGGTAGCGCCACCTTAATAACTTGAATTAGTGGTGTATGATAGTAGTGACCGATTTGGGCTAACCACTGCCAATAATTAGCTTTAAATAATCCCGATGCGACCACATCCTCGATATCTTTAATCTTGGCTAAGGGGAGATTTTCGGGCAGGCGATCGACAAACCTAATCGCAATTCCCCCGACGACTTGCCCGCCCAAAGGCACGCTCAGAATATCGCCAACTTGGATACTCAATCGTGCGGGGACATTGTAGGTATATAACGCTTGAGTTCCCGGACAATCGACTAATACTTCAACTAGTCCCGATGCTTTAGTACCGATAGTATACCCAGTAATCGGTTCGGAGACGATCGTCGGAGCAGCCACATCGGAATTCAACATGAAGTTAGGTAAGATCGGGTAGTGTTTGAGAATTTTAACAAGTTTTAAGCTAAGTATAACAAAGATGAAACACTTATTATTAACCAAGTTTCAAGGTGCATTAATTGGCGGTAATCTGATTTATCTCGATCGCTACCAAATCGCTCCCAACCAATTAATCATGAATACCACGCCCGCATTAATCGATGGGATTAATTATCTCACCTTCGGTGGGAAATTTGCAATTGAAGATTGGTCTAAGCGGGTTAATCCAGATCTAAACAATTCAGCAAGCGCCTTGATTGCCATGCTTCCATTAATGTTATTTTTTCATGAAGATCGACCAAAATTACGCGAAGTTGTGATTAATATCAGTCATGAGTGGCAACTGGATTGGGAAACTTGCTCTAGTGCCGTGGCGATCGGTTATCTGGTTTCGCGATCGCTCACAGAATCTTTTAATACTAAGACGGCGATCTCTCAACTCCTCGATGAAATGACCAATCTGCATCCACTGATATTTCAAGAACTCAGTACGCTCGATCGAGCGTTGGCTGGTTCTATGAGCTTACATCAAGTCGAGCGGCGATTGGCGAGGATCGAGCAGCCAGTTATTACATCAGTACTGCTGGCAATGTCTAGCTTTATGGCTACTCCAGAAGACTTTAGCTTGGCGACACGCCGTGTCGCCAAGCTGGAGACGCGATCGCTCCTAGCCTGTGCCCTAACTGGAATTCTAGCAGGCGCTCACAACAGTTTGAGCGGGATACCGCTCAATGGCTACATCGCCACTCAGGAGCGAACTCAGTGGCAAGCTTTAGCAGCACAATTACTAAATGCTTGGGCGGGAGTCGATCTCCAGCACCCGCAACCGCCAGATCTACTGCTGGCAATCGCCGCTCCGAATGTTATTCAACGCCGGGGATAGTGGATAGTGGATAGTGAATAGTGAATAGGGAAATCCAATGAGCGCGAATCGCTATCCACTATCCACTATTCACTAAAACACCAATAGCTTCATTTTGTACGAGACACAATCCTCACAACACCCCTTTAGAACTTGGAATAGTCCCGATCCGGCGCAGATCGAATTCTGTCGCCATTCGCATCGATCGCGCAAAAGCTTTGAAAGTTGCCTCGATAATGTGATGGGAATTGATACCATCTAATTGGCGCAGATGCAGCGTCATCAAACTATGATTGACAACTGCGACAAAAAATTCGCGGACTAACTGCGTATCGTAGGTACCCACGCGTTGGGTGGGAATCTCCAAGCCATAACTCAGGTGTGGACGACCGGAAAAATCTAGCGCCACTTGCACCAAGGCTTCATCGAGCGGGGCGACAAAATGCCCGAATCTCACAATCCCCTTGCGATCGCCTAACGCTTTGCCAAGAGCCATCCCGAGGGTAATGCCGACATCTTCATTCGTATGGTGATCGTCGATTTCGATATCGCCTGTGGCGCTAATGTCGAGATCGAATAAACCGTGAGCGGCAATTTGATGGAGCATGTGATCGAGAAATGGAATCCCCGTTTGGGCGTGACAGATTCCCGTCCCATCGAGATCGATCGTTACAGTCACATCAGTTTCACCCGTTCGGCGATGAACTGTGGCAATTCTGTTAGCTGGCGTAGAAGTAGATGTAAGTTTGCCGTAGGCTTCGATCTCGGTGAGCATAATATATTTAGCGATCGGTGTGAGAATAATTGGCTGTGTATCT
>NZ_JANMZA010000087.1:0-7961 GCF_031382685.1 Chamaesiphon sp. OTE_8_metabat_110
AGCGGGTAAAATTTTCAACCGGAATACGATTCAAAAAGATCTGCGACGGATTTATGGCTTGGGGTTATTCGATGATGTCCGCGTCTCTTTTGCCCCCGGTAGCGATCCGGCAAAAGTGATCTTGCAACTGAATGTCATCGAGCGGAAAACAGCTAACATCCTGGCTGGGGGTGGTATTAGCTCGACCAGTGGCTTGTTTGGGAGTGTCAGCTACAACCAACTAAATATCGGCGGTAACGCTCAAAAATTAGGTGCGGAAGTCCAGATCGGCACGCGATCGGATGTCCTATTCGACGTGAATTTCACCGACCCGTGGATTGCCACCGACCCCAACCGCACATCTTATACTGCCAATCTGTTCCAACGTCGATCGACTTCTCTCGTATTTGATGGCGGCACAAATCCCGGTTATATCCCTGGAACCACCGATATCCCCCGGATTCGGCGTCAGGGAGGCGGGATTACCTTCAGTCGTCCGCTCAATGGCGATCCCTTTAGCGATAGTGCTTGGCGCGGTTCCCTGGGCGTGCAGTATCAACGCGTCGCCATTCAGGATGTCGGCGGGGGTGCGATCGTGCCTATAGATACCCGAGGTGGCGATCTGAGCTTTAGTAAAACCGGACAGGACGATCTGCTGATGGTGCAGCTCGGCGTCACCCAAGATTTACGCAATAGTTTCACAGATCCGACCCAAGGTACCCTACTCAAACTCGGACTAGATCAGTCAGTGCCAGTGGGTTTGGGTAATATCTTCATGACCCGCGCCAGAGCGAGTTTTACCAACTACACTCCCGTAAGCTTGATTAATTTTACCCCCGGCTCGCAAGCGTTGGTGTTCAACATCCAAGGCGGCACGATCTTAGGAGATTTACCACCCTATGAAGCGTTTAGTTTGGGCGGCACTAGCTCCGTGCGCGGCTATGAAGATGGCGATGTGGGTTCGGGACGTAGTTATGTCCAAGCTACTGCCGAATACCGTTTCCCCCTCATTTCGATCGTCGGTATTGGCATCTTTGCCGACTATGGTACCGATTTGGGTACGGGCAGTAGCGTTCCAGGCAATCCCGCCGGATTGCGTGGCAAACCAGGCAATGGTTTTGGCTACGGAGCAGGGCTGCGGGTGAATTCCCCCATCGGGCCGATTCGGATCGATTATGCCCTCAATAACCGCGCGGAAACGCGGATTCAATTTGGAATCGGGGAAAGATTCTAATCTAGGGACTTCGTTTTCGGTGGGCTTACCCCCCAACCCCCCTTATAAAGGGGGGCTTTTGCTCCCTCCCCTGCTTGGTGCGCTAAACCGTCGGTAAACCCGACGAGCGCGCATCCGCTTTATAAGGGGAGGGCTGGGGTGGGGTAACACGGACTACGCAGCAACTTAAATAACTTACGTTACACCGCAGATCCCCCATCTCCCATCTCCCATCTCATAACAAAGTTTTACAACACCGCCCCAAACGCCATCCCCAGCCACTACACTAGAAGTAATGCGTTGGGAAAAGAACATATCGAGACGATCTACGGCAACTTACAAGGATTAAAATCCAATCAGATCAAACAACTGCGGAAGTTGTATAACGACAGACTACCAGGCGATCGACTGACTACGCCAGAATTCGCTCAAAAGTTAGCGGCGATTAGTGCAGAAATTCGCGACCCGGTGAGCGTATATATCAATCGGCGCGGTCAAATTATTCGCTTGGGTGTGGGTACTCCCGGTCAAACTCAAATTCCCCCGTTAGAATTACCCCGCTATGGTGCGGAGCGGTTGAGTGGGATTCGGTGTATTTCGACTCAGCTCAAATCGGAAATCCCCAGTGAGAGCGCACTCACCTCGATGGCGATCCAGCGGCTGGATGCGCTGGTAACTTTGAATATTACTGGCAGCGGCTTTCAAAAGCGTGGTGGGGGTGCGACGGGATATATTCAAGATACCTATCTCGCACACCTAGTGCCACATCCAGAGATTAACTGGACGATTTCGCCGCCGTTGAGTTTAGAGGATCTGAGCGATCGAGACTTTCTAGATCTAGTCGATGGGATCGAAAGTGAATACGCGCGGGATGTTGCCAATCAGAACGTCGCCGATGAAACCGATCGCGTATTATTAGTAGGTGTCAAAACTGACTACGTGACTACTCAGCGATTTAATGATGGCTTAGAAGAAATCGTTAAATTAGTCCAAACCGCTGGCGGGGAAGTCCTCCAAACCGTCCAACAGAAGCGATCGAAACCCCACCCCCAAACGGTAGTTGGCGAAGGCAAGATCCAAGAAATCGCCCTCGCCGCTCAAAAAATTGGGGCGAATCTGATTGTCTTTGATTGCAATCTCTCCCCCAGTCAAGGACGCAACCTCGAAACCCAAATCGGGATTCGGGTAGTAGACAGAACTGAGGTGATCTTAGATATCTTTGCCCAACGCGCTCAATCTGGAGCGGGTAAACTCCAAGTCGAACTAGCCCAACTAGAATACATGATGCCGCGTCTAACTGGGCGCGGTCAAGCCATGTCTCGCCAAGGTGGTGGGATCGGCACTAGAGGGCCTGGAGAGACCAAATTAGAGACCGAACGCCGGACGATTCAAAAGCGAATTTCACGACTTCAGCAGGACGTGAACCAACTCCAAGCACATCGTTCGCGGCTGCGGCTCCAACGCCAGCATCACGATGTTCCGTCTGTGGCTCTAGTCGGCTATACTAATGCAGGTAAATCCACCCTGCTCAATACCCTAACTAATTCCGAAGTCTACATCGCCGACCAGTTATTCGCCACCCTCGATCCGACAACGCGACGGTTTCAGGTACCAGCGAGCAATGATGGGGACTTGCGGCAAATATTACTCACCGATACAGTTGGTTTTATTCACGAGCTACCACCACCACTGATGGATGCCTTCCGCGCCACCTTGGAAGAAGTCACCGAAGCCGATGCGCTGATCCATCTGATCGATCTGTCCCATCCGGCTTGGCACAGCCATATTCGCTCCGTGATGGGAATTTTGAGTGAGATGCCGATCGCCCCAGGGCCATCGCTGATCGTGTTTAATAAGATCGATCGGGTCGATAGTGACAGACTAGCTCAAGCTGAGGAAGAGTTCCCTAATGCGGTATTTATCTCTGCCTCCGAGCGGCTGAGTCTCGAAACCTTGCGCCAAAGAGTCGGACAGCTCATCGCTTATACGGTGCCAGCTTAATCTCGATCGGTAGGTGGGTGCAAATATTTATTAAATAGATAATGCCTAAAACCTATACGGTGGGCGATGCCCACCCTACTAGTTATCTCCCATCTCCCATCTCCCATCTACCCACACTAACAACCCATAACTAGCACTAGTTATATTTGCTCTCGATCGACCTTACATGATGAATCATGACTTTTTAGTTACCTTTTAACCATTGGATCTACGGGGATCTAGGTTAAGCTGTTCACATCTGTACTCGATCGGAATCTAATTTATCTAGTTCCCAGAGAGCTTACAGGGTGGTTTAACAGAACGTGCGGGAGTCGGTCAGCAAATTTTCCCGATCGACTCCTCTGCCTTTTCTCCCCAAAATTCACGGTCGAGCCGCTTGCCGCAAGTTTGAGCCACATAGAGCTTTAAATTTAATTAAGCTGCATTATCCTCCTGGAGAGAATCTCCCGAGGATTTCTTGCGTTTTGGCAAGATGTTTGTTACAATTCTTAATAAGAGATAACAACCAGCTTTACAATTCAGCATTAACGTCCCAAGCGGTCACATACCAGCTAGTATCAGTTTTTGGCAGAGTCTAAGGAATGAGTTTTCTCCTCCCAACACAGCTATCTTACCAACCGATCGAGCGATCTGTTGGTTTTTCATTATCTGACAACAAATCCGGTTTGTACAACCGACAAACCTTGCCCTCACCTCCAACCCCTCTCCCAAGCTTGGGAGAGGGGAGCCGGAGCCGCAGGATCTGGCGGGGTGAGGGCTGCCTGGGTTTTCGATCGCAAAACAAGGGTTTGTAAAGCGGATTTGGTATTAAAACCTAACTCAGTTACCAAATAACTTCTTCGCCGCGCGTTCGCTGCGAGCTTCGGCAGATGCCATCACTTCCGCCATGTTTTCTAACATCTCACCGGGATGATTTTCTAGGACGCGGGTAGAGAGCGAAATCTTGCCATTACCTTCATCGAGATCGATAATCATCGCTTTGATTTCTTGACCGATTGTGAATAACTTCTCACAAGCTTCGACCCGATTTTGACTGACTTGTTTGATATAGATTAAACCAGTATTGCCATCGAATTCGACAAAGGCTCCAAACTGTTTAATCCCGACAACAATACCACTGACTAATTGACCCAATTCTAGTTGACTAAAATTAGCAGTGCGGGTTGCTTGGCGTTGCGAGAAGACCAACTTATTTTTCTCTTTATCGGCTTCGATAATCACGCCCGGAATGCTGGTACCAACCAGGGATTCATGGTCGCGTTCGAGTAATTGCGATCGAGGAATAAAGCCGCGAATCCCCTGGAAGTTTACCGTGACACCACCCTTATTCACACCAGTTACTTTCAACTGGATCGATTCTTTATTGCTTTGAATATCACCAACTTGATTCCAGGCATATCTGACCTGTAATTGACGTTTGGAGAGTGTCACTTGTCCGTCGGCATTTTGCTCCCGAATAATCAGAAATTCTTGCTCGTCCCCAATCGGTAATAATGCCGATAGATCTGCCGATTCATCTGCGGCAACTTCCTCTGCTGGCACGAAGGCGAGGGATTTACCATTAATATCTACATACACACCATCGCTATCATAGCTGTGGATTTTACCCCGCACTAATTGGTCTTTTTCAAAACTGACGACTTCAGCATCTAAGGCTTTAGCAAAGTCGTCCATTGAAAAAATTTCGGCTGGGGTAGTTTGAGTCTTATTCATTAAATTAGGTTTGAGGTTTGAGGTATGAGAGGGTGTTTGAAAAGTCTAATTGCTTCGTTCATGGTGGGTAAATCCCCCTGCTTGGTGCGCTTCCATGGTCGGGAAACCCGACCGGAGCGCATCCGCTAAATCCCCCTTAAAAAGGGGGACTTTCATCCGGTTCCCCCCTTTTTAAGGGGGGCTAGGGGGGATTTTCTAGGGTTTGCGAGTGCTAATCTATACTTTTCAAACATCCTCTTAGAGATCGACTGAAGATCGGGCAATCGTCGTTACTCGCCAATCTCTAAGTTTAAGGCAATGGTGCCGATCGGACGCAATAGTGCCTCTACATATATTATGCCGCGCTACTTAGACAGATTTGAGTCGATCGAATAGTTCGGTCACATGTTGCCAAGCATCCTCCGCCGCAGTCGGGTTGTAACTGTCCCGAACATCGCAACAGAAGCCGTGTTCGGCACCGGGATACTGCCAGATTTGATGGGGAATGCCAGCTTGAGTCAAGGCGGTGTCGATTTCGCTAATCTGCGCGGGCGGAATGCTCCCATCGTCCATCCCAAAGAACAGATCTATCGTACCCGCGATCGCCCCCGCTCGACTCACGGATGGTTCGCCACCGCCAGGAGTCCCAGTAGTAATTCCCGCACCATAAAAGGATGCAGTCGCGGTAATATCGGCGAGTGTCGCTGCTAAAAAAGCCACATGTCCGCCAAAACAAAAACCGATACAGCCGAATTGGGATGTAACTTGAGGTAAAGTCTTGAGATATTCAATCGCCGATTGAATGTCACCGAGTAGTTGCGCGGCATTCGTCTGCTGAGCATAACTGCGACCTAATTCGATATCTGCGCTAGTATAACTCGTCTCAAATCCCGGTGCGATGCGGTCGAATAATGCCGGGGCAATGGCAACGTAACCCATGCTAGCAATCCGTTCGGTGACAGCGCGAATGTGGGTATTGACGCCAAATATTTCTTGGAGTACGATAATTCCGGGAAACTCGCCCGCTGTATCTGGCATCGCCAGATAGGCGGCAACTTCTGGCAATTGGGAATCTTTTGTGGTGGTCGTCACGTCAGAATGGACTCTAGCCGCAATCTGTTGCGTTACCACTGGCAACTTAGTCATATAGATTAATCTCTTCAGTGTTAGCGATCGTCACGAATGAGTATACTTACATCTTGCACCACTTACTCCTAAGTACTATCCACTATCCACTATCCACTATTCACTTTATTTCGATCGCAATGAATGAGTAGAACAGCTAAGTTTGGCGGAATGTTTTGATATAATCTTACTGTCTTCGCTAGCTCAGACCGAAAAGTAGAGTCAGACTACCTTTAATTATGCAAAAAATTAGGATAGTCAGGCAACAGGATGACAAACCCAGATTGAACCCTTGTATAAACGTTAGGAGTTGCTAAATTGGCTAGAGGTGAGTACCAAGATCGGATCGGCAGATTACTACCAGGTAAAACTTTATGGGTAGCGGTCGCCGTCATGTCGTGTGCGGCAGTCGCATTACTACATACTATATTTAGTAGCATAAATCCGAATGCTTCGATCGCCAAGACGGGACTGGTCGAGACTGTCGAGGTGACGACAGCAATTGCCCGGAGCTTTCCGATGAACTTTGACGTTCCCAAAAACTTTCAAGCCAAAACGATTAAAGATGCCCCCGTACCTGGTGCCGAAAAAGTCATCGCCCTCACCTTCGATGATGGCCCCTGGCCGGAAACTACCGAGAAAATTTTAGCAACTCTCAAACAAGAACAGATTAAAGCTACCTTTTATATGATCGGTCAGCCACTCAAATCTTTCCCCGAAATCGGTAAAAAAGTCCTCGCCGACGGTCATGTCATCGCCAACCACACGCTCCACCATTGGTACAAGCAGATGAGTCCGTTAGTCGCCCAGCGGGAAATCGAAGACACCGCCAAAATCATCAAAGAAGTCTTAAATGTCGAAACCGCCTACTTTCGACCACCCGGCGGCATGTTAACTAATGGTTTAGTTGCCTACGCCCTCAAACACAACCAATCGGTGAATATGTGGTCGGTGGATTCTGGCGACAGCAACCCCCGCCGCCCCTCCTCCGAAGCGATTCTCAAAACCGTCCTCAATGGTGCAACCCCTGGCGGTATCGTGCTGATGCACGATGGTGGTGGCAGCCACAACAATACCGCCATCGCCGTTCCCCAGATTATCGCCCAACTGCGCGCCCAAGGCTACAAGTTTGTCACGGTGCCCGAACTCCTCGAACTCTCATCTGCGTTCTCAGAACCTCCCATCGCGAAAACTACATCTGAATCGATCGATCGTCGCTCCTAGATCGTTAATCATCGATAATTGACATATCCCTACTAATACTATGTTAGTAGGGATATCATTTTATGTTGCTCCTCGATCGTTAATCATCGATAGTTAAAATATCCCTGCTAAGACTATTTAGTAGAGATATCGTTTTAGATGGAGATTATTTATGTCAGAATTAACGCAACAACAGTGTGTCCCTTGCCTTGGTGGTGAAACCGCAATTACGCAGGCTCAAATCGACGCCTTTCAACCCCAAATTCCCGATTGGTGTCAGTACGAAGTCAAAGGCGAACAACGCATCGAACGCCTATATCAATTCAAAGATTTTCAAACCGCACTCGCCTTCACCAATGCCATCGGCGAACTAGCCGAGTCTCAATCCCATCATCCCGCACTCCTGACAGAATGGGGTAAAGTCACCGTTACCTGGTGGACGCACACCGTCGGCGGCTTACATCTCAACGACCTAGTGATGGCAGCCAAGACTGAGGAAATTTTTAAACAGTTTAAGTAAAGGACTGGGAGACGGGGGACTGGGAGACTAGGAGACTGGGAGAACAGGAGACTGGAGGATTTCGGCATCACCTCTTACCTCTTACCTCTTACCCTTTCCCCTTTTCCCTTTTCCCCTTCCCCTTTTCCATACCATCTCCCATCTCCCATCTCCCCCCTAACTCGAAGCACTAGTATAGAACCGCAGTGCAAATCGCCAAAAGTAACTAGATAACAATAGCAACACCAC
>NZ_JANMZA010000212.1:0-7175 GCF_031382685.1 Chamaesiphon sp. OTE_8_metabat_110
CTGCCAAAAAACAAAGCTTGAATGTCGAAATTTCGGCGACTGGGCAAATCGAATTATTACCTAGCAAAAAAGTAGAAGTTACCGCCCCGATTAAGGGCAAACTCGTCCAGCTTTTGGTACAACCTGGAGCGAGAGTTAAAGTAGGACAAATCCTCGCAACCCTCTCTAGCCCCGAACTCAACGACTTGCGAACGAGTTCCCTCGAAAAACGATCGATAGCCCTCGCCAGTCTCCAACAAGCTCAAACCGATCGCAACCTCGCTCAACAGAGCTACCAAAAAATCGTCGAAATCGCCACTGCTGAAACTAATCAGGCGCGGAGCCAATTAACCGCCGCTCAATCTAGATTAGCGCGAGAACAACAACTAGTAAAAAGTGGCTCCATCGTCCGAGCGGCGAAAACTAGCTACCAACGTCAACAACAAATCGCCACTGCGGAAATCAGTTCCGCTCGAACCGAACTAGAGTTAGCCCAGGAACGTTACCAAAAAGATGTAGAACTAGTCAAGAGTGGCGCACTAGCACGTCGTCAGATGTTGGAATCTCAGGCTAAACTAGCCGAGGCGCGAACATTATTAGTTAAAGCGCAAAGTCAGCCAGGAGTAGCCCAAGCCGAAACCGAACTCCGCAAAGCTGAAACCGAATTGCCCCTGCGAGAATTGCGGGATGCTGAAAAGCAGGTAGCCGAAGCCCAGGGGCAACTGGCAAAAGCGACGAACCAAAGATCGGTAGTCGAAGCAAACGCTCAACTTCAAAGAGCGAACTCAGCCGTAACCGCCGCCCAAACTCAGCTCAGACTCAGCGACGCTAGTTATCGCGGGCTGCTGGCACAACTGGGAAATCGAGCGAATGCTCAAGGGATAGTGACCATTACCGCCCCAATCGATGGCACGATCGCCGATCGAGAAATTACGATCGGGCAGTCTGTCGCCGATCCTGGAGTCAAGTTAATGACGATTACCGACGATCGGCAGGTGTTGGCAACGGCGAATATCTACGAGCGCGATTTAGGACGATTGAAAATTGGGCAGCAGGTTACTGTGAAAGTGCCTGGAGCAACCGATTGGGCAAAGCCCACACTTCGTGAACGAGTATTTTCTGGTCAGATTTCCCGAATTGGAACGGCAGTAGACTCTCAGAGCCGTGTAGTACCCGTGCAAGCAACTTTAGATAATAGCCAGGGGCTACTAAAAGCCGGAACGTTCGCCGAAATCAAGCTGGCGACAGGTCAAATTACTACTCCAGCAGTGGTAATTCCGGCTAGTGCGGTAGTAGAAGCAGACCAAGAGAAATTAGTATATGTCAAAAGTGGCGACGGTTATCAGCCCACAACCGTCACCCTCGGACAAACTGTTGGCAATTTAGTCGAAGTCAAGACGGGACTATTTGCTGGGGATTTAGTGGTAAGTCAACGTGCCCCCCAACTCTACGCTCAATCTCTGAAAAAGAAGCCAGCGACTGAGGATAAGGCAACAACAGGAACTAAACCTGACAACGCTGTCAGTCAAAACCAAATACCAACTTATCTCATCTGGGGATTAGTACCTGTTGCGGGCATTCTCGGCGGTAGTGCTTGGTGGTTAAAGAAAAGAAGCGAACGGAACGCCAATAGTTCAACTGATTTTATCGAGCCAGAGGACGAACTGAATTATCTACCCGTTAAGGAAATACCCGCAATTGAGGCAGATCCCAAACAGCATAATTATCCAAACTCCGATCGATATCCACAAATCGGTGCTACTTCGCGGGACGATCGCTGACTCGCTAGCACGGTATCGATATCGATTGCCAATTAATGATGATTATGCTCAATTCGCTGATACTTATCCTCATATCTAACACTAAAAATGCTCGGAAATATCGTTCAGTGGGTAATTAACCGTCGTTGGCTGGTCGTAATCGCCGCTGTTATCGTCTCCTTATGGACAGTTTATGTCATTCCTCAGATGCCGCTGGACGTGTTGCCAGCCTTTGCGCCGCCGCAGGTAGAAATCCAAACCGAAGCACCCGGACTCGCGCCAGAGGAAGTAGAATCGCTAGTAACATTACCGATCGAGAGTGCGATTAATGGTACGCCTGGAGTCACCGCCGTGCGTTCGTCGAGTGCGGCGGGAATTTCAGTAGTGCGGACGGTCTTTGGTTGGTCAACTGACATTTATCAGGCGCGTCAACTGATTACCGAGCGACTGCAACAAGCCGTCAGTAAGCTACCGCCAGGAGTCGAACCGCCCCAAATGTCTCCCACTACCTCGCCCGTCGGTTTGGTGGTGCAGTATGCTGTTACCGTCGCCGATAGTGCTAGTCCAAATTCCCTGATGACAGCGCGGCGGATTGTCGATTGGCAAGTGACAAATCGCCTCTTAGCCGTGCCAGGAGTCAGTCAAGTTTTGGTGTTTGGTGGCGACGAGCGACAGTTTCAAGTATTAGTCGATCCGGTCAAATTAGCTGCTTTTAATATCACTTTAGACCAAGTTGCCCAAGCGACTAAAAAAGCAAATGTTAATGCCGCAGGTGGTTTTTTTATTACTCCCGATACCGAGAGATTGATTCGGGGGGTTGGCAGAATCGAATCGATCGAAGATCTCCAAAAATCGACAATTGTATCCCGTAATGGCACCCCTGTTAGACTGCAAGATGTGGCTGATGTCCAAATTGGTGCGGCATTAAAACGGGGCGATGGCAGTTTTAACGGTAAGCCAGCAATTATCGTAATGGTGAATAAGCAGCCCAGCTATGATACGCCGACTGTCAGCCGTGCGGTGGAAAAAGCGATTGCCGAAATTAAAGTTAGCTTGCCCAAAGACATTAATGTTACGACCACTTTTCGTCAAGATAGTTATATTGAATCTTCCGTCGATAATGTCCGGTCTTCGTTGATTCAAGGTAGTATTATTGCCGCGATTATTCTGCTTCCCTTTCTGTTGAATTGGCGAATTCTGACGGTATGTTTATTAGACTTTTTCTTGACATTGCTATTTGGGATGTTGGTACTGTCGTGGTTGGGAGTTGGTTTGAATACCATGACATTAGGCGGCTTGGCAGTAGCAATTGGAACCGCGATCGATGATGCGATCGTCTATGGTGAAAATACCTATCGTCGTCTGCGCGAAAATAAAGCAGATGGCGATCCACTCACTCCGCTAGAAATCATCTTTGAAGGTTCTGAAGAAGTGCGCGATTCACTCATCGGCGCAACAATTATTGGAATTATTGTCTTCTCACCGATCTTTACCTTACCAGGGGTTGAAGGGAAGATTTTTACGCCGATGGGGATTGCTTATTTAGCAGTAGTTGTTGTTTCTAGTTTAGAATCTTTGCTCGTTTCTCCAGCTTTATGTGCGATTTTATTGCCTGCCACTAAGGTATCGCAGCGAGAACCGTGGCTGGCGAGATTTTGCAAGGCGATTTATGGCGCGTGTTTGAATTTTTCGATGAAAAATCCGCTCTTAATAATGGGAAGTGCTACGGCTTTGACAGTTGCGTCAATGATAGTTATTCCTTCATTTGGCAGAGCATTTTTACCAGAGTTTCAGGAGCAAACGATGGTAAACACATTATTATCCTACCCAACTGTTTCCCTCGAAATTAGCACCAAAGCGGGTCATGTGGTCGAGGAGTCACTGAAAAACGATCGACGGTTTACATTCATTCAAACTCGCGCTGGACGCGCTGCTGGCGACTCTGATGCCGCAGGTGTGAATCTGGCTCACGTTGATGTCGAAATCAGTAAACTAGGGATGCAAAATCGGCAAGAATCGCTCAAAGTAATGCGCCAAGCATTCGAGAAAATACCAGGTGCAGCCGCAAATATCGGCGGGTTTCTACAACATCGAATGGATGAAGTTTTATCGGGGGTACGAAGTTCGATCGCGGTGAAAATTTTTGGTTCTGACTTAGCCGAGTTACGGAAAATTGGGCAACAAGTAGAACAACAAATGGCAACAGTTGATGGTGTTGTCGATTTACAACTCGAACCCCAGTTACCAGTACCGCAGATTCAAATTAAATTCGATCGCGATGCTGCCAGTCGTTACGGGCACACGGTGGGAGATTTGTCTGAGACGATCGAAACTGCCCTCAATGGCAAGGTCGTTTCTAAAGTGCTGGAAAATCAACAATCTTTCGATTTAGTTGTCTGGTTAAAACCAGAAGCGCGGCAGAGTCTAGAAACCATTCGCAATCTCTTAATCGATACTCCCAACAATCAAAAAATCCCGTTAGCTAGTATCGCCAAGATCGAACAAGGAAAAGGGCCGAATACCATCAATCGAGAGAATGTCTCGCGCCTAATCGTCGTTTCAGCTAATGCTAAAGGTCGCGATATCCGCTCGGTTGCTACGGAGATCGAAACTAAAGTTAAAAGCAATGTCCAGTTATCAACGGGATATTTTATTCAATATGCAGGTCAATTTGAAGCTGAAGAACGTGCCAGTAAAAACATTTTAGTTTTCAGCGGGATCGCGTTTGTAGCAATTACTGTCTTGATGTATCTTTCTGTTAAATCGATCCCCTCAACGCTAATGATTATGATTAATTTACCAATTGCTTTGGTAGGTGGGGTCATTGCGGTGGCTCTGACAGGTGGCGTGATTTCGATCGCATCTCTAGTAGGATTTGTATCCTTATTTGGGGTGGCAACTCGGAACGGATTACTGCTAGTAGATAACTATAATACTAAATACGCTGAAGGAATGCCCATGCAGGAAATCATTGTCAAAGGTTCGATGGAGCGATTAAATGCGATCTTGATGACGGCGTTAACTTCGGGATTAGGTTTAGCACCGATGGTATTTCAAGGTGGATCGGGACAGGAATTATTACAGCCGTTATCGATCGTGGTCTTTGGTGGTTTGTTTACTTCTACGGCGATTACATTATTGGTATTGCCCGCTCTATATGCCAAGTTTGGCAAGCATTTATTTCCGAAAAAAGTGGAAGAACCCACAGCAGAACAATTTTCTACGCATATGTAAACTATAGCAAGCTCAAATGTCGATCGGGAAAGAAAATTTGACAACCACAATCGATTAAATAATAGCTGGATTTCTTCATTTCATCTGGATTTCATCTTGGCTATTTATAATAGACAGACCGACTCGATCGGTGAAGTCTATTTCTCTCAAGCGGATCGTTGGCATAGCCTCTCTGAAAGAGAATCGCAAATGAGACATGCAATTTTATGGCGAAAGTCTATTTAATTTCGACAAATATATTCAATTAGGAGTGCGGACATGAAATTATTAACGCCAGGAATTATCCTCTTAGCTAGTGCTGGACTATTATTACTGGTAGCCTGTAGCAAAGAGTCAACAACCAGCGATTCGACTAACCCAAATACTGCTACACCTACAGCGGAAACTGCAACTCCAGCAGCAACGACTACGGCTCAAGCTGAAAGTAGCAAGGGTGGTAAGAGTAATAAGGGTGGGCAAGTAGTAGAGTCGGGTAAATATCACTTAGAGTTCATTCCAGAGAAGGGTATTAATGATACTCACTTAGATTTATATCTGCAAAGAGGTGATATTTATGAAGCTATTACCAATGCGAAGGTCACTGCTGATGTCCAATTACCAGATGGTAAACTGAAGACTATTCCACTTAGTTATGATACCAGTGGTAAACATTATGCAGCAGTATTAAAAGAGAAAGTCACTGGTCAATATCAAGTCAAAATTACTGCAACGATCGGTAGCGATCGAGCTGATGGTCGGTTTAATTTCGATAGATGAATAAAGGATATTTTGGAAGAGGAATCGATTGCCGATTCCTCCTAGAATTTACTCACCCTCTTGACTCTCTAGCTGACTAGAGAGTTGATAATAAGAATAAGTACATTTAGAACGCATACAGCGGCTGGCTACCAAGTAGCGTAGCAAGATCCGCTCGATCTGCGAGATTTAGCCGCTCATCAACATTCTTCACATCAAAAGTATATGGAAGATTTAAATCTCAAGCTCAAAGGGATGAGTTGCGCCTCGTGTGCAAATAATATCGAGCAGGCAATTCTGAATGTGCCAGGGGTAGTAGAAGGTAACGTCAATTTTAGTAGCGATCGAGCAACCGTGCGCTACGATCCCAAACAGACTAATATCAATATCATCACTAAAGCAGTTGTTGATGTTGGGTATGAGGCACAAATTATCCCAGCAGATCTGAGCATTGAAGATGATGCCGGAAATGTGCAACAACAACGAGAGGAGCGAAATCTTCAGCGTAGAGTTTTAGTCGGTGCCATACTCAGTATCCTGCTCGTCATCGGCAGTCTGAGCCATTTCAATCTCACCCTGCCATCCTTCCTCGCTCAACTCGAAAATCCCTGGGTACAGCTAGCTCTCGCATCACCCGTGCAGTTTTGGGTGGGTAGAGAATTTCAAATATCGGCATGGAAGGCATTTCGTCACCGTACCGCTGATATGAATACCCTGATTGCGCTCGGTACGAGTATCGCTTTTTTCTATTCACTTTGGGTAACTCTAAACCCTAATTACTTTACAACCCAAGGGTTATCCGCAGAAGTCTATTATGAAGCGACTGCGATGATTATCACTTTGACGCTGCTGGGAAGATGGTTGGAAAATCGTGCCAAAGGAGCTACCTCATCGGCAATTCAGGCACTGATGGGATTGCAGGCGAAAACTGCGCGAGTGGTGCGAGAAGGTAGAGAACTTGACATTCCGATCGCCGAAGTAGCACTTGCCGATATTGTAATAGTACGTCCTGGTGAAAAAATCCCTGTCGATGGTGAAGTCGTATCGGGATATTCAACCGTGGATGAATCAATGCTCACAGGTGAAAGTTTTCCCGTAACTAAACAAGTCGGCGATGAAGTTGTCGGCGCAACTCTCAATAAAATGGGGAGCTTTCAGTTTCGGGCGACCAAAATCGGTAAAGATACCGCCCTAGCGCAGATCGTCAAACTAGTTCAACAAGCCCAAAATTCTAAAGCACCAATCCAAAAACTAGCCGATAACATCACAAGCTGGTTCGTGCCCGTAATTCTAGCGATCGCGATTACAACTTTTGTAGTGTGGTTTCTGGCGATCGGCAATTTCACGCTATCGATCGTCACAATGGTCAGCGTATTAATTATCGCTTGTCCCTGCGCCTTGGGTCTAGCAACGCCCACATCGGTAACTGTCGGCATCGGCAAGGGGGCGGAAAATGGCATTTTGATC
>NZ_JANMZA010000289.1:0-3143 GCF_031382685.1 Chamaesiphon sp. OTE_8_metabat_110
CAACGGGATCGATCTAGATGGGCAAGATACTTTGCCCGCACAAGTGAAAGTTCTCAAGCAACATACCGATCGTACCCTGCTGGAGATTGCGATTACTGAAGGTAGAAACAGACAGATTAGAAGAGTTGCAACTCTGCTAGGATGTCCGGTCTTATACCTCCATCGTACCAGCATTGGTGACATTAGTGTCGATGGGGATCGAGCATTAACGCTCGGTTCCTACCGTCATTTAGACTCCGCCGAACTCCATCGCCTCGAATTTGCTGGAGATCGATCGACCGTAGCTTCCTCCCTTTAAGGAGTAGCGACGATTCGATCCGGTATCTTCAGCATTAAACCCCGATTATAATCCCACAACTACCCCACATCAGCGATCGTGACTCTACTGGCACCGCTCAAGCATCTGACCGCTCTCAAACTATCTAAACTGTCACTTCTAGTCGGCTCGGTTGCTGCCTTCGAGCAGTTCCGACCGAAACCACCAGTGGCAGCCGAACCTGTCGAATTTGTTCCCGCACTACCAACGCCCAGCGAGATCTTGCAAGAACTTGGCGAAAGTTTACGCCAAAATCGCCAAAATCGGCAACTCTCGATCGGCGATATCGCCAGCCGCACCCGGATTCAGCCGCGACTGGTACAGGCGATCGAAGAAGGGCATATTGAAATGCTCCCTGAGCCTGTATACGTCAAAGGCATGGTCAAACGCTATGCTGATAGCGTAGGCTTGGATGGAGCGACAATTTCCCAGCAAGTACCTAACTGGGACGCCGCTGCTGCTACCTTTGAGCCGACTACCAAGCTCCAGACAACCACTTTTCACACTCCCACTCCAGTTAAGCCGCTGTACGTGTATTTAGGCTATACAGTGGCGATTATTGGGGTAAGTGCGGTGGCGTCTAATCTACTCAACACTGCCTTCAAATCGCAGTCTCAGCCCACTCCAGTAGTAGCAGCCAAACCGCAGCCAGCAGCAGGAAGTGCTACAGCGCCTGTAGCTGCACCTCAACGCAGTCAATTACCAGACATTCCTGTAGAGATCGTCGTCAAGAGTCCAACTTGGGCGCAAATTGGCATCGATGGGAAGACCGTATTTACGGGCAATCTGAATATCGGTACGAAATTTAACTGGACAGCTCAAAAGCAAGTCACGATCAATACCAATAATGCTGGTGGCTTGTTTATCGCTCATGATGCCCAACCACCACAAGCATTGGGCAAAGTCGGTGAAAAACAAAGTGTGACTGTCAAGGTAGGCAAACGTTAAGTACCAAAAATCCCCTCAAACGAGGGGATTTTTGTATTTTCCCAGTCCGGCGAATCGATCGAGATTGCCTAGCCTACAATAAGTATTTAGACTATCTACCAAACTCATCGTGATTAACCTGCAACCGCTCGATCGTCATCACAGCCTGACTGTTACGCCGCCAGCATCCGGGATCTCGCTTCAAGGCACCTTACAGATTCCTGGGGACAAATCTATTTCCCATCGCGCCTTGATGTTGGGAGCCTTGGCGGAGGGTGAGACGACGATTCGGGGCTTATTGCTCGGTGAAGATCCTCGGAGTACGGCGGCTTGTTTTACGGCAATGGGAGCGCAGATTTCTGAATTAAATACCGAACTGGTAACGGTGACGGGGATTGGTTTGGGGCAGCTTCAGGAGCCAGTAAATATCCTCGACGCTGGCAATTCCGGAACGACGATGCGATTGATGTTGGGGATCTTAGCTTCTCATCCCGATCGCTTTTTTATGGTAACTGGTGATGACTCCTTGCGATCGCGTCCGATGTCGCGAGTCGTCGCACCGCTGGCGGAGATGGGAGCGCAAATCTGGGGACGCAAGAGCAATTCCCTCGCACCGCTCGCTGTGCGCGGACAAGCATTACAACCAATCCACTATCATTCCCCGATCGCGTCTGCTCAGGTCAAGTCGGCAATATTACTCGCTGGATTGATGGTTTACGGGCGCACCACCGTCACCGAACCCGCCTTATCGCGGGATCACTCCGAACGGATGTTGCGAGCGTTTGGGGCGCAGATAGATGTCGATCCAGAGACGCATAGTGCGACTGTGACGGGCTATCCTACCCTCACCGGACAACAAGTAATCGTCCCTGGGGATATTAGCTCGGCAGCATTTTGGCTGGTAGCTGGCGCGATCGTGCCTGGTTCGGAGTTGTATATTGAAAATGTCGGCGTCAATCCTACCCGCACGGGCATTTTGGTGGCTTTAGAATTAATGGGTGCCGATATTACCCTCGAAAATCAGCGCGAAGTTGCTGGCGAACCCGTTGCCGATATCCGCGTCAAATACAGCAACCTCAAAGCCTGTGAAATTAGCGGCGATCTGATCCCGCGTCTGATCGATGAGATTCCAATTCTAGCTGTCGCCGCTGTATTTGCTCAAGGGACAACCGTTATTAAAGACGCCGCCGAATTGCGCGTTAAAGAGAGCGACAGGTTGCAAGTAATGGCAGCAGCGTTAACTAAAATGGGCGCAAAAGTTACCGAATTACCCGATGGTTTAGAAATCACTGGTGGGGGCACTTTAAGCGGCGCAGAGCTAGATAGTTTTACAGATCATCGGATTGCCATGAGCCTGTCGATCGCGTCCCTAATGGCAAAGGAAACGACTACCATTCACCGTGCCGAAGCAGCGTCTATTTCCTATCCCACATTCTTCGATTCATTACGCAGTATTGTCAAATCATAACATCCCAAAAGCTTCGACATAGGCATCATAATCAGTATCGCTAAAACAAACAAAGCTCACACCCTCGATCGACAAATCTTGCACCAAATAAGCCCGCACAGTCTCCAATGCCACCTGAGCCGCTAGATCGATCGGATAACCATAAACATCACAACTAATCGCTGGAAACGCGATCGTTTTAATCTCATATTGTGCGGCTAGAGCCAAACTTTCGCGATAACAACTGGCGAGTAATTCTGGCTCGCCACTATTACCACCTTCCCAAACAGGGCCGACGGTATGAATTATATAATCAGCCGTCAATCGATAGCCGGAAGTAATTTTAGCCTCACCAGTTTTACAACCATTTAGTCGCTGACACGTAGCTAATAACTCTTTGCCCGCCGCGCGATGGATCGCTCCATCGACACCGCCACCACCAAGTAGCGAACT
>NZ_JANMZA010000301.1:0-6598 GCF_031382685.1 Chamaesiphon sp. OTE_8_metabat_110
GGATTTCCCTACAGCATTTTCACCCCACAAATAAATCGCAGTATCTTCGGCGGTACGATCGTTCAAGGCGGGTAAGGTCGGCTTCAGAAAAAATGTCAAAATTCGACTCTAAGTAACCGCCCGATCGAAGCGGTTACTTAGAGTCTTCGGAGATAGTCGCTCCCGCGCTGCGGAGTTCATCCAGGAACCATTTGCTATCCGAGAGTAGTTCGGGTAGGTACAGCCCAGGGCGGGCAGGAACACGATCGTTTAGTCCCAATACCGACGCGAGTAAAAGTACGATGCTCAGACCCGTGAGTGAGGCTGTGCCATGCTTGAACTCTAGGGTCGATCGCGAATTCTCCGTTCGACCATCGGCTTCGCCCTCGATCTCGACGACGATCTCAGTCGCCGCCTCACTGCCTCGGCAGCGGCTGGACGATTCACCATTCACCAGGTCGAAGCGGATATCCGGTGCCCCAGTGGCGGCATGGAGGCTCGCGGTATCGAACGTGGAAAATGCGGTGGCATCGAGCGAGCGACCGTCGATTGATTCAAACTTGCCCCTGGCGGCATCGCCAGACAGCCATACGCACCGCCCACCCTCGAATACTATTGCGGCGGGAGCAGCACTGTGTACCCGCTTCATATCTTCGATCGCCGCTGGCCCAATTGGATCTTGCTCGTCAACGATTGCGCCGAGCCTGATGGAGCGGACGCTCTCGAAGCTTTTGGCACTGTTGAGTGCCAGAACGAAAGAGCCAGTAACCCACAATTGCCAGAATGATGCTAACTAAAGAAAAAAGAACGCTGGGGTAGAATGGAATACCAAGGATTTGGGGTGGAGCTTCGCCAGGATAAACACTGAGGGAGGTTCCTGGTATTAAAAATGTAGTGTAGAAAAAAGCACTCCGATAGATGATTGGGATTAAGGCGGCGACCCTAACGCCAATTTCGGGTTCCGGCGATCGCCGCCATAGCAGCCATAGCCCCAGGACACAAACGCCGCATAACAACTGAAGCAATGAAAAGTCGTGAAACCTAGCATGAGGTGGCCAATCATCATTAAAAAGGTGCCCCGTATTCCAATCCGCCGCAACCGAAGATAATGCCGTACTTACCAATACTACCGTTAGTAAAAATCGACCAATTTTTTGCTTCAACATCGATCGATTCACCTTTTATTTGCTGAGGAATTGCATCACCGTCGTCTAACTAGCTCTATCAATCGTCTCTAAGTTAAATTTGGTGTAAGTTTTATTGTTTAAAAATGCCAATTTCCATATCTGTTCTCGATCATATCTTACTTGAATTTATAAACCATCTATCTAATTGAGTAGTTAATTTTGGAATTGAAATTCGTCGCGTTATTACTATCTTGATCGTTCAAAATTATCGATGATTGGTAGGCACGATCGAGGGTAATAATTGATAGATATTTTATCTTCTCCAACAATAGTCATGCTTCAAACTCTTGCTAGCTAAGAAATTTGTTGAACTCAGCCTATTTTTGAAAGCACGTCGATCGCGTTTGTCCACCGAACATCGGGATAGCGATCGTTATCTAGTGGTGTATTTTGAACGCTAAACATACTGTACAAATATTGCTTACCCTGCCAACTTGAATACAATTCTTTTTCACCTTCAGGGTGAGCCGATCGTTCTTGTTTGTTTGAGGCGGAAAAATCTTCCATACTTCCCATTTCGATAAGTTTAAATTCTTGTTTTTTAACTTCTGCGCCAACAGAAACCAATTCATTCGGGCTAATTTGGAAACTAGCAATCCGTAGGATTCGGGGAGTTGAGGGATCGATCGCAGCGGCAGCAGTATAATCAGCCGTATCGTCCATCGTTGTAAAGTCGATTTTCCAGTTGGACTTATCGCCCCAGTAGCCAACACTATAATTTTTCACGTTATAAACTGGCGTACCATAGCTCAAAATATCGGCAAAAGCTCCATTCAAGATCGAAGTAGCAGCGATCGGTGATTTATCTAAATATTGATGAAACTCTTTTCTGAGATCGAAATTTCGGTTTTCGCCTGCGGGTAGTTTGGTAAAATCAGAAGAATAATCCGAAGGAATAAAGCGCGGGACACCTGCGGCGATCGCAGCGTCGAGCAGTTTAATTTGGGAGTCAACGATGACATCGTGTAGTCCGGCTAAAGCCGAAACCACACAGGATACGCCCTGGCAAGCTTGTTTGAGTTGAGCGACATCCGACATATCGACAGTAATTACTTTCGCACCGAGTTCGGTCAGTTTGGCAATTTTTTCTGGCTCACTACCGTTACGGACGATCGCCCGAACTTCTGCACCCCTTTTGATTAAGGCTTTGATGATGCGTCCGCCGAGATTACCCGTTCCGCCTGCTACTAAAATGGTTGGTTTCATGATGTTTTTACGTTTGAAATTTTATGGTGTGTAAACGATCGTGATTTTCAATGTACTTATTCACTCAAGAAAGCGAGAAGCTGGCGCGTTAATTCTTCCAACTGTTCCTCTGCAATCCAGTGACCACAATCTTTAATGACGCTGCCGCGAATGTTTGAGGCGAAATCTTGCATCATCATCTCGACGTAGCTACCCAAACTATGCTCGCCGCCAATCGCGAGCACAGGCATGGTAAGTTTCTGCTTTTGACTTTCTTTATTTTGAGCAAAGTCTTGTTGTGCATGACGATAATATTGAAGTGCCGATCGCATCGCCCCGACAGCCGAATACCACCGCACATATTCGTCAAGATCGTCCTCGGTAAAAGCCGCCTGGTTATAGCCGAACCTTCGATAAAACCAAGAAAGATACATCCGCTCGCGCCCCACGATTAGCGACTCAGCAATGTCCGGCTCGGCATGAAATCCCATGTGCCAATAACCGCCGGATTCCACCGTTTGCGGTGCCCCTTCCATCATCACTAACCGACGAACATCATCAGGGTGAGCGGCGGCATACGCATACCCAACGGGTGCGCCGACATCATGCCCGACGATCGAAACTCGTCCCAAGCCGATGTGACGGACGAGTTGATAAATGTCTTCAGCAACGGTTTGGTGGTCGTATCCACTCGTTGGTTTCGATGAAGCACCCATTCCACGCAAATCGGGCGCGATGACGGTGTAGCGTTCGGCGAGAGCGGGCATAATGCGGTGCCACTCGTACCACGTTTGCGGAAAACCATGTAGCAAGACTACTGGCTCACCTGTACCGCCGCTGACGAAGTGTAATTTTACGCCGTTAACCTCTGCCATGTGATGGCTGAAGGTGCGATCGAAATCTATTTTCTCAATCATCTAATAAATCTGCTCGTCTGTATTTTGCTCTGAAGTCATATTCATCGCTAGCTACCTTGGTTGAGAGCGAATATGTTTACAGCCTAACGAATTGAAACACCGAAACTTATCACGTTCTTGCTGTCTTGGATGTATTGACTCAGATGACAATTGTGGTTTCGGATTGGTCGATCGGCAAAAAAATTGCCCCACGCTAATTGTGGGGCTGATGATTTAGTTGGATTCAACTTCTTCGATAGTGCGCGTCTCGCCGATCTTCACAGCACTGACACCCGTGCGGATAGTGCTACAACCTTTGCCAGAGAACATGTTGGGAAATTCTGGGACAGCTTGGGAAGTTGTAAAATATTCCGTAACACGTTCGACGATCGCCCAACAAGCACCCAGTTCACAAACTTTTTTGGCAATGTCTTTCACCTTGGTAAAATTCTTCGCCTATGCGGGATCTGCAACGGTACTAATTGCGATTGCTCTTCCAAGGGCAACTGTGGGCACTATGACTAAAGGGCTAGCCATGTAAGCCGCAAATGCCGCCGAGAAAATTTTATTTTTCATGTGATTTACAATTGAGAAACGTTTTTAGATTCGGTCAGGCGGACAACCATTTAAAACTTCTACTGTTCCGCAGCGCGGTTTGTTTCGGTTTTCGTCTGGCTTCTTTGTCCATGAATCAAGAATAAGCTCAAACCTTTGCTGGATAAAGTCCCCAATGGTATCAGTTTTGGTATAAATTTTGGTGTAAATGTTTTATGGAGAATAGTGACTGGTTAGATTTTCTCGATTTCATTGCCATTGAGAAAAAACTGACAACCATCCAAAAAACAACTCTGAAAACTAAATTTCCAACCTTTAACGGGATGGTCAACGATCGAGACTTACTCGTAAAGCTCAATCTAAATGTAGATGCAGCGGGTACTTTGAAAAAACGCTTGGGCAGTTTATACAAAAAATTTGGCGTACCAGAGGGGATAGATAACAAAGCGATCGCATTACAGAAAGATCTGCAACAGGAATCGCGGAATTGGCTGTGTAAGCAAGAGAAAAACTCGATCGATAATCTATCAATTCCCACTCTCATACTCCCAATCCAGCAAGCTACACCCCAAATCAACTGGCTCGATCGATCGCGCCAACTCCTCCAAGCCCAAAAGCACCTCACCACAAACCGCCTCCTCAACAAATCCAACCGCAATCTCGATGATATTCACGTACCATTGAGACTGATCGAGCGGAAAGAACGCCCCAAGGTAAACGAGGAACCATCGCCAGAACAGGGTTCCCAGCTATATCAAACCGAATACACCGAAACCAAACGCTTCGAGCATGAGGCATTTCTCGCCGATGTGGTAGGAAAACCTGCTGGGGGCAAACATATAGTGATTATTGGCGAACCTGGTGCGGGTAAGACTACCATCCTGACTAAAATTGGTGCATTGCTGATTCAGCAAGCGGAGCAACAACCACCAGCACCATTGGTAGTAGCGTGGATATCGATAGCCGATGTCGGAGATCGCCGACTGCAAGCATATCTTCAGGATGAATGGCTGCAAAAAGTTTGCGAAGACAACTTTGATGCGGCTTGGGAAGACTAGAAAGGATTGCGTCAGCAGGGGCGTGTGTGGCTGTTATTGGATGGTTTGGATGAAATGTCTGACGATGCTTTGGCGGCGATTCATCGCGATTTGGGAGATGCTTGGGCGGAGAATTTGCGGGTGGTGATGACTTGTCGGATCGATCAGTGGGAAACTGCTGCGGGTGGTAATATTCTGACCGATAGCTTTGATGTCTATCGCACGCTGGACTATAGTTATCAGACGAGCAAGGGTGAAGACCAAGTAAAAGAATTTATTGGCAAGTGGTTTGCCGACAATGAAACAGTAGCTACCCAGATTCGCACTGAGTTGGATGATCCAGGCAAGGAACGGATTAAGGATTTGGTAAAAAATCCGCTCCGGTTGACGCTATTGTGTGCGTCTTGGGAAAAAGATAACCAAGCTCTACCAGAGACAAAAGCTAATTTGTATCGGGGGTTTGTGAATTATCTGTATAACTGGAAGGCGGCGGAGTTTAAAGACGAAGTAAAACTCAGACAGGAACTAGATCTAGCTCTGGGGGAACTGGCAAAGGCGGGTTTGAATCGACAACCGATTAATGATGGCGCAGTCAGACGGTTTCGCTTTACAACTTCGGAAATCAGCGAGTTATGGGCAGATCGATCGGATACTTTACTACCTACTGCGAAGAATTTGGGCTGGCTGAATGTGGTGGGAGAGGAAGCAGGGGAGGATGTATATGCTTTTTACCATCCGACATTTCAGGAATATTTCGCCGCGACAAGTGTAAATAATTGGCACTTTTTTTAAACCACTTCCCCGATAGTCCCAATCATCCAGATGCAAGCTACCGAGTGTTTGAATCACGATGGAAAGAAGTCTATTTGCTATGGCTAGGTCAAGACAAAATACTCAGAAAAGACAAGGAGTACGCACTATCATTATTAATTACATTTAACGATGCTTGCGATGAATTATACAAGTACAAAGCTTTTGTAATGGCAGCATTGGGAATAGCGGAGTTTGGAAGTTATAGTCAAGCAGAATCAATTATAAAGCAAATAGTAAATTGGTATTTTGGATATATAGAATTTCAGCTTGACAATGAGCTGACAGTTACATTTCATAGCTCCATGACTATCGATAATTTGGTGAAAACAGCCCTTGAAGAAACTAATAGGCAATCCCTAATCAAATACTTGTCTAAACTAGCTAATACAAGCTCATATGAATCTACCCGTCGAGATGCTGTTCGTTGTTTGCGAGAAATTGGATATAACGATTGGGAAGTCATTCAAGCAATGATTGAATTGACGAGTAACACAGACAAACAAGTTCGACAAAAAGCAATTGAATACTTAGGCGAAATAGGAAAAGGAAAATCAGAAGTTATAAACACATTGAATTCATACCTACTTGATGCCGATGAGGAGGAGCAATTTAAGATTGCCAAAGAATTAGGTAAGATTGACATAGACAATAAAAATGTAATTCAAATTCTGATGAGTAATTTACTGGCATGTGACGATAGTTATGATTCTCGTCAAATTGCATATATTATTCAAAAAGTTGATATTAATAATGAATGCTGCCAAATTTTAAAAAATCTATTGCAAAATGTCGAAGAAGACAGCGCAGGGAGCATCCCACTTTTTATTTAGCGATCGCTAATTAATCTGTTAAGGTAGGCACAGCGATGGGCTAGTACTTGAGGAACATTTTCAAATTTCCACTGTGCCCCAGATATTTTAGTGCGACGGTCAATCTGTTTAATTGT
>NZ_JANMZA010000324.1:0-8007 GCF_031382685.1 Chamaesiphon sp. OTE_8_metabat_110
ACATTATCGAATGTTTCAGTCAACCAACTGGTGAGTTGTTTGAGTTTTTTGGTTAAGACTTTATGATAATCTCGCCCCCACGCATAACGCGCGATTTTGGCATGGTTGGGGCTGTCAGGACGTTGGTGGGGAGTGTAATAATTGAGTGCCACCGCGATGACGGTTTTAGCTGATGGCATCAGGCGATAAATATCCTGACGGCGGGCGTCAGACATCCACGCCATCTCAGCTTGATAGCCCAAGGCTAACCACTCTTGAAGGCGTTGGGCGGCGGTATTGGTGGTGTTGGGGTCAATGGATGCGATCCCGACGGCGTGGAAGCCAATTTCACGGGCACGCTCTTTGACCTGTTGAGTGCGATCGTTCATGGATACAGATGTTGTGTGCCGAGCTAACCCAGGTTGCTGTCTTAAAATTATCACCGATGGCGATCGAGAACCGATCGACAGCAGCATAATTATTTAAAATAAGTGCGATTAGGTGACTGAATAGCCACTAAATTGACGCTTGAAGGGAGAATGAAAGCCCAGTACGATATCGGATGTCAGAACTCCTTTTTCGGTCAAGACTTGGGAGATCGTCTCTGTACCATTGTATTGAATCCAGATTTAGCCATCTTTAATATAAAAGTGTAGAATCACGCTAAAAATGCGTTGTTGCTCCTCCCAACCTACATATGCAAGTTGATAACGATCGTGTTCGGTATCACAAATAATTTCTGCTTCTACATCGTTAGAGTAGGTGTAAGGATGTGCTTGCTCGGTAAGAATTTGACGGATTATTTTTCGGTATTGTTGAAGCTTATTCATTGTTTGATTTCTGCTCCAACTTGTTGAATTCTAGCAGATCGGATCTTAACAGCGACAATTACAATTCATCCACACAACATAATGAAAGCCATTCACGAACATGTTGTTGCTGTTTGCCCCAAGCTGGTGTTAGTGATGACGGTAAACCAGACACGGCATCCAGTGTCGATCGAGAGATAATGAAAATATATATTATCGATTCTCACTACACTTGCTTATGAATCCGCTATTACAAGGTCAGGGATTGCCCCCATTTCCAGAAATCCAAACAGAGCAGGTCGTTCCCGACATTACCGCACTGCTGGCTGAAGCTAATGAAGAATTAACCAAGCTCGAAGCGAATATCGTCCCCACTTGGGCGGGATTAGTCGAACCACTCGACCGGATTGTCGAGCGGCTGTCCTGGGGGTGGAGTATCGTCGGACACCTAATGAGCGTCCAAAATAGTCCCGAACTGCGTGCCGCATACGAACAAATGCAGCCCCAGACAGTCCAGTTTTGGATGCGGTTGGGACAAAGCGCCCAGCTCTATCAGGGCTATAAAGCGATCGCGGCCAGTCCTGAATTCGCCAACTTCGATCCAGCCCAAAAACGGATTATCGAAGCCGCCATCCGCGATATGGAGCTATCTGGAGTCGGTTTGACTGGCGCACCGAAGGAACGATTCAATCAGATTCAGCTCGAACTAGCCGAGTTGTCCAATAAGTTTTCCAATAACGTCCTCGACGCGACTAAAGCCTATAGCCTCACCCTGACTAAACCTGAAGAAATCGCGGGACTCCCCGAAAGTCTGCTCGGACAAGCCGCGCAATCCGCCAGAGCCGCCGGAAATGAAGCCGCAACCCCCACAGATGGCCCCTGGGTAATCACCCTCGACGCGCCGAGTTACATGCCCTTCATGCAGCACAGCCAACGCCGAGACTTGCGGGAGCAAGTGTATAAAGCCCTCGTCAGTCGCGCTTCATCTGGGGAACAAGATAACCTCGGTAATATCGATCGCATTCTCGAACTCCGCCGCGAAATGGCAAACATCCTCGGGTTCGACAACTTTGCCGAACTCAGCCTCGCCAGTAAAATGGCACCCACTGTCGCCGCCGTCGAAAATCTGCTCGAATCCCTCCGCAGTGCCAGCTTTGAAGCCGCCAAACAGGATCTCGAAGATCTCCGCGCTTTTGCCATTTCTAAAGATGCCCCCGAAGCCAACGATCTCAAACACTGGGACATGGCCTACTGGTCGGAACGCCTGCGGGAAGCCAAATTTGACTTTAATGCTGAAGAATTACGCCCCTATTTCCCCTTAGAACAAGTGCTATCGGGCTTATTCAACCTCGCGCACAGTCTATTTGGCATTAATATTACCGCCGCCGACGGCCAAGCACCCGTCTGGAATCCCGACGTGCGCTACTTCCAAGTCGCCAACGAGCAAAATCAACCGATAGCCTTTTTCTACCTCGACCCCTACAGCCGTCCCGCCGAAAAACGCGGTGGTGCCTGGATGAATGATTGCATCAGCCGCTCCAAATTGACCGATAAAGATGGGTCGAAAGTACGTTTGCCCGTTGCATACCTAATTTGCAATCAAACGCCCCCAGTAGACGGCAAACCCAGTCTGATGACCTTCGGCGAAGTCGAAACCCTGTTCCACGAATTCGGACACGGCTTGCAGCATATGCTCACCACCGTCGATTATGTCGGCGCATCGGGAATTAGTAACGTCGAATGGGATGCCGTCGAGCTACCCAGTCAATTTATGGAAAACTGGTGCTATCATCGCCCCACTCTCCTGAGTCTGGGCAAACACTACGAAACTGGCGAACCATTACCCGAACACTACTATCAAAAACTCCTCGCCGCACGCACATTTATGAGCGGTAGTGGGATGCTCCGCCAAATCCACTTTAGCTGGCTGGATCTGGAAATCCACAGCCGCTTCCAACCAGGCGGCTCGGAAACCATTGCCGATGTCCGCAATCGCCTCGCCAAAATCAGTATGGTAATTCCCCCATTACCGGAAGACAATTTCCTCTGCTCCTTCGGACATATTTTCGCGGGCGGTTATGCAGCGGGCTACTATAGCTACAAGTGGGCGGAAGTCTTGAGTGCCGATGCGTTCGCCGCATTTGAAGATGCTGGGCTAGATGATGCGGACGCGATCGAGACGACCGGACGACGATTCCGCGATACAGTATTATCGCTGGGCGGTAGCCAGCACCCGATGGAGGTGTTTACAGCATTCCGGGGACGTGAGCCAGATCCAGCGGCGTTATTGCGTCACAATGGGTTAGTTGCTGCGAAGTAATCTGCAATATAGCAAATTTGCGGTAGGGGCAATTTATGAATTGCCCCTATTTCCAGGTATAAAATAGAGAGTGAATCAATAGTAAAAAAAGCATCTTGACATCATGCTTACTTCGATCGAGCAAATCACTCAATTACTTCCGAAGGCTTCTGAATCAGTATTGCAAGAAATCTGGATGATTCTGAGTACTGCGACAAAAAATGAGGAAACCTCAGAGCCAGAAAGCACTTTGATTAGAAATCATAGTGCTTTTTTGAATGGTTATGTGCCTGAAGATGAAGGGCTGTATGATGACTATTAAAGCTGGTGAATTTTGGTTGGCAGAAATTCAATATACAAATGGTACTGATGCTAAAAAGCGTCCGGTACTTATTTTATGGCTGGATTGACAAGATGCGATCGTTGCTCTTGTTACATCTGCCCCGCCTCGCACGAACACAGATGTTTTGTTAGACAGATGGGCAGAAAGTGGATTAAGAGTCGCTTCTACCGTTCGATTATCGAGATTAGATTGCTTAGAACAATCACTGTTTAATAAGAAAATTGGTCGATTATCTGAAACTGATGCAATACAATTGAGAAAAGTTTGGTCGGAGTTTATTAAAGTGCAATTTTGACATTCTACTAGATTGAAGAGACGAATGGGTATCCTAGATCTGAGTAGTAAGTAGATTGAGGTTGGGTTGAAGAATTACACCCAACCTACACTCAAAAGATTTGGCTCGATCGATAATTTACTCAAAAACCCAGCTTTTGAAGAGGTTGGGTTTCTACTTGTGCTAGCAAAGTTGTAGATTTATCCTCTAAGCTGCCTGAGAAGTGTCTCCAAAATTATCCCGAAAAGATGCTTGTACCTGCGCTGTAGGAACGATTGTCCAGCCCGATTGAAGCAATCTTTGACTGGTTGCCCAGCCTTTCGAGCCGCCGGGAATTGGATAATCCCGAACGCATAAACTTGGAAAAGCGGTATGGGGTTTCCAGGGATGATAAGGTTCTAATCTAAGATATAGAGTTAGTTTGCCTTTAGACGCAAATGAGGGAATCCAGCACAGTTGTCCGGCCATTTTAGTATCCTCCTATGTTTACATAGCCATCTTTTCGTCGATCGATATCAGTTGAGTAAATGTTTGAGACTTTGGGTCGATCGACTACCTCCGGTACGCTTTGCGCTCGGATCGAAAGAACCTTATTCTCACTTTGCCAAAAATAAGCTTGACAAAAAGTAACGATCGCTACCAGATGTAACTTGAATAAGTTATTCAAGGATGAATTCCACAGCTTCAGCCAAATTTGAGACAATTTTATCGGGCTGGTAGTGTTCTATTCGATCGCGATCGCGAATCCCAGATAGTACCCCAATTACTTTGATATGATGAGTTTTAGCGGCGATGATATCTGCCTCGGTATCGCCAATCATCCAGGTATTTGGATCGGGTTTCAATTCACTTAAAGCTTTCACCATTAATTGAGTTTTAGCTTGGGCATCATCGTGTTTTATGTAGTCATTGGGTAAGCAGTAACGGTAATGTGGCAAGAAAAAGCGAGCGAGATCGTATTGTTTGAAAGCTGGTTCGAGTTCGCAGGTACGCCGGAGTGTCATTACCAATAGTTCGCTGCCAGACGATTGAATCTTTTCGAGTGCAGCGATGGAGCCTGGTACGACTAAATCAAATGGTAGATATTGGATTTGATGGGCGTGGCGATCGCGTAGCTGTTTGAAGACTTCTGCCTGCTCTACTGTCAAGCCAGACTCGATCCCGAGTTGACGTTCGGGAATTAAAGCTTGTTTATACGCCCAAAATTTAGCTTTTGGGAAGATGTTTAGAATTTGATTGGGGAGTTTAACTTTCTCTAAGCAGAGTTGATAGACATGATAGTATCGATCGGACAAATCCATAATTGGCCCATCAAAGTCGGTGATAATTCGCATTATGGTAAATCTATAATATCAGTCGGCAGTTTAGAGCGTTGGTACCTACTCGACTAACTTAGATCGCTCGAACTTTAGAGCGGGTTTATCGTGGCGATTTCAGCAGTTTGGACGACCATTAATTCCTGAATTCCCAGATCGGCAAGATCCAATAACTCATTCATTTGCTGACGACTAAAACTCCCTGCTTCTGCGGTACCTTGCACTTCAATTAGTTCGCGATTATCGGTCATGACGACATTGAAATCGACATCGGCTGCGACATCTTCAGGATAATCCAGATCCAAAAACGCTTCCCCATCCAGCAATCCCACCGATACCGCCGCAACTTGGCGAACTAGTGGCGAGCAAGTCAGTTCGCCGCTCGCAATTAGCTTGTGGATGGCCTGTGCCAAAGCCACGTATCCGCCTGTTATTGCCGTCGTGCGGGTACCTGCATCTGCCTGAAGGACATCTGCGTCAATCAGGATCGTTTTCTCTCCTAGAAGGGCAAAATCGAGGGTCGATCGCAAACTCCGACCGATGAGCCGTTGGATTTCCTGGGTGCGTCCCGAGAGCTTGAGCGTCTCGCGCTCGTGGCGTTGGGGGGTAGCACCTGGCAACATTCGGTACTCTGCTGTCAGCCAACCCGTCCCCGTCCCCGCCAAAAACTTCGGCACCCCATCTTTAATGGTGACGGTGCAGAGTACCCGCGTATCGCCACAATGGGTCAACACCGAACTGGTGGCAAATTTAGTAAAGTTGCTCTCAAAGGTAACTGGTCGTAACTGATTCGATTTCCGGTGTTGACGCTGCATTTGAGAGTAATGGGTAAGGGGTAATAGGTAGATAGTCAGAGCATCAGATACTCATTAACTTTTGTATGCGGTTTAAATTTAGCTCTCGATCGAGCAACGCCACTCAATTCTACCCTCTACACTCTCCCCTCTATCCCATATCCCATATCCCATATCCCCTAAACTGCCCCTTGACCGATCGCATATTTGGTGTTTCACTGGATAAACGCTCGGCACGAAACGCTATATATTGTCTACTATAGACTGCCGAGCGGACAGGGATAACCCACCAGGGCAGACCTTTTGAATAATGAAATGCGGCTCATTTGACGTTGAATATGATTGCACAACTAAATAGTCATCCAGAAAATACTACGATTACTCAGGACACTTTAGAACAAACTCAAACCGATCCACTTCATCACCAGATTGAGATTGTCGATACACCAGCCGATCGCTTTTGTACCGAAATCGTTGCTAATGCACTCCAGCTCGCTAGCACGGGACAAAGAGTTTTGATCGTGCAATTACTGAAGGGTGGGATTCGCCAAGGACACGATCGAGTGGTCAATCTCGCTCAAAATCTAGATTGGATTCGCTGTAATTTAATTCGGAATATCTCTAGTGCCGACCTAAACGATCTAGAGTTACAAAATTTCGAGCAGTTATGGAAACACGTTCGCAATTTAGCTCGAATTCCGCAGGGTGAATCGGCAACTTCCAGTGAATATACGCTGCTAATTTTAGATGACTTGAGTCTAGCGATCGACTTGAATTTAATTAGTATTGAAGCGGCGCTAAATTTTCTCACTAAGTTGCCCAAGGATCTCAAGCTGATCCTGACGGGGACGAATCCACATCCAGCCATCCTGGAGCTAGCCGGATAAATAGATCCGCTCCATTTAATAACAGACCCCCGATTTCTCCAAGAAATCGGGGGTCTGTTTGATATTCTGACAACAGTTGTAATTTACTAGTGCTTGACATAAATCTTGGGTACCCTTTATGGGTACCCTGGGTTTACGCTTTTACTAGATAAAAAGCATTGAACTTAACGGTAACTTTCACGATTCTCGCGATCGTCGGCTAGAGCGCGTCCGCGCGGGGCGGTGCGTCCGCGCTCGACTTTATCTTTGGCTTTAGTCGCACTGCGTTTGAGCGCGTCGAGACGGGACTCGTAGTGCTTGCGTTTGCTCTTTTTAGGAGTATCATCGGTCAGAGTTTTTAAGGCACTACCCAGGCTCTTGTAGGCATTGGGGAGGGTATAACCAAAGCGGGTTGCTAGGGCGATCGCTTTTTCATCAGCGTCGATCGCTTCTTTGAGGTGACGATCGCTATTATTGCGCGAGTAGAGTCGATATCCCGATACACCACAAAGTCCGAGCGCGAGGATTAATAATAAACCATCTTGCACCCATAACTCGCCAACAGCACCGCCTAAGCCGATCGCCAGAGCTGCCATTTCCCAGCCATCGCGGGAGATCGTATCGTTTTGGACTCTAGCGACTTCATGCCAAAATAACAGGTTGCGCTGATCGAGCGCCAGACGTTCCCATTTGACGAGATCGATCTGAATTTCTACTTGATCTTTCCCTAATTCTTCGCTGCGAATTAGAGGGGGATTGACTTCGACTGTCGTTTCTACAGTCACCCAGCTTTGAAGTTCTGGTGGGAGCAGGCTTTTGAGCCGACGCAGTTCACTCATTTCAGCGCGAGCAGAGGCAGCAGAATAGGATGTCATAGTGATAGTCTCGATCGATCTTAGTTACTATTTTAGCGAATTCCCGGACGAGAATGAAAAAGTTTATCTGAGATTAGATTACATCTTTGTGCGATCTCGATCGCAGTGGATAGCAATTTTAGATGTCATCTTAGGTTTAACAGTTGGTGCAGCCTTTCAAAATTAGCAGTAAGAATCACGTCATCGCTAATTTTAGACATTCGCAAAATCCAAACCCCAGTAACCTTCCGATGAAATCTAACTTTTTAGGCACAATTTTCGCCCTTGCTTCCGTCATTAGTCTCACCGCCACCACTGCAAGCGCTGACATTAGCACTAATAGTATGCCCTCCCATCGACCAGCGATCGACACTGCCGCACAAGAAGATGAAGCCGACAAAACTCCCCAGAAGCCAGCGATGAAGCGCCCATCTGCTCCTGCGCCTGTAATGAATAGTATCGAAGTAGAGACA
>NZ_JANMZA010000325.1:0-9314 GCF_031382685.1 Chamaesiphon sp. OTE_8_metabat_110
CACAATTACACCTGCCACCAATTCCCCTAACACTGGCGGAAAATCTAGTCGATTGGCTACTTCCGAGCCAATTTTACTGGCGATAAAGATCGTCACTAGCGTTAGTAAGACTCCCGACAGAATAATTGGCGAGTATTCTGCTGCTACTGTCGCCAATAGTGGCGGTGCGCTGGCAGCATTCCATAAAGTCAGGGTATCGTTCAAAAACATAGTTTGTTGTAATAAAAACGCAGAGGGATAGCAAAAATAACCCAATCGCTATGTATGTAGCATTACCAGTTTAGAGGATGAAGGGATGCGGATAAACTAGAGCTAGCTCGATCGCTAAATTTGGCGGATAATACTCATAAACGATCGTCATATCCGGCAATGGTTCAAACACCGATTAAATCGATCTCACTCGAAGCCTTTAGAGATCGAGGAGCTTGTTGTGAGTGGCGATCGAGACGGCTTGTTTGCGATCGGTTGCGCCTAATTTGTGTAAAATCGTGTGGACGTGGACGCGGACTGTCCCAGGGGTAATGTACAAGATTTCAGCGATTTCGCGGTCGGTTTTGTCGGTGGCAATCAGGTTGAGAATTTCACGTTCGCGTTTGGTGAGCGGTTCTACTGCTATAGCCAGTGCGTCAGTAGGATTATTTTGAAACAGCGTATGAATCTCAGCGGTGGCAGTGGCATCCCACCAGGATGCGCCAGCAATGACCGATCGCATGGCTAAAACTAGCGTTTCGGCGGCTACCCCCTTGAGGCAATAACCTTGCGCTCCAGCGGCAACTAGCCGAGAGATGAGCGCAGTTTCATGGCGCGATGTTAAGACCAAAATTGGCAGTTTGGGATAGTGTTGTTTGAGTTGCCGACAGGTTTCCAATCCCCCCAATCCGGGTAAGCCGATATCGAGGAGCACCAGATCGAAGAGTTGTTGCTTGGCAAGATCGAGTGCGGTTTCACCATCTTCGGCTTCTACTAATAGCTCGATCCCCGACTCGCGTTGCAAGCGGACTTGTAAGCCCAGGCGAAACAATTCATCATCTTCTACTAGCAGAATTTTCAAGCGATCGAGCGGCATCTTAGCATACTTGAGGAAAGCAAACTCCACAATGCAATATTACCACGATCGATCTGGTCTATCGGGTGGTGGGATGGCCGATCGCCCGCAGCCGAAACCCAAAGCTCGCACCTTGAGGAACGCGATTTTGTGCCCAAATCGTCCCGTCGTGTGCTTCGACAATTTGCCGCGCCAGATACAATCCCAGCCCCGATCCGCTGGCTTGGCGATCGCTCGAACCTTGATAAAACCTCTCAAATAAATGGGGCATTTCATCTGGTTGAATCCCCGCACCAGTATCTAAGATCTTGACGACGCAATCGCCTGCTCGATCGCCCAATTCCACTTCCACTTTCGCCCCGCGTGGCGAGTGATTGATGGCATTAGTTAACAGGTTGGCGAACACCCGCTGTAACTGTAAGGCATCGCCATTTACCCACATGAATTGCCGAAAATCTGAGTCACCATAAGTTAGGGACAGATGCACCCGGCGACTGGCGGCAAGATCGAACAACTCTGCGGCTGTCGATTCGGCTAACTTGGCCAGATCGAGCGGACGGCAGTCGAGCTTGAGTCCTTCGAGATCGTTGCGATAGACATCCAAGAGTGTTTCCAGTAGCTTCAAGCTGGTTTGATGGCTGCGGATGATGGTATTGAGGACGCTCTTTTGTTGGGGGTGGACGCTGCCAAATTGCTCGCGATCGAAGGCTTTGAGGGTTTCGATCGCGCCTAAAATTGGCGTTTTTAAGTCGTGCGTGAGAGTGGAGGCAAAATCTTCGCGCAAACTCGCAAGTTTTTCTTGAATTTGCAATTTAGCTTGCTGTTGTACTAAAGCTTGTTGAATGTGCCGATTGCGATCGCTCAAGATCCCCGTCACGATCGTTGCTAGTACAGTAATCAGGCGATTTGCCACCATCGCCGGATGAATCTCTCGATGATGACCTGGAACCCAAATATTCAGCAGTGTCAACACTACCGCCAGTGCGGTAATTAGTAGCGTCGTGCGGCGGCTGAGATGAGGCTTGGCAAATAAAATCGGACTGATATAGAGATACCCCATCACATAGTCGGGTGGCGTCAAGATCTCTAGCGTAAATACCAGTGCAAATAAGCCGATCGTCGTCCAGAATAACGATAAATTCTTGAGATCGAGCTGCCAATCGAATGTCGCTAGTAAATTAGTCGTGGGGGCAACGTTTTCAGCACGAGTCCATGGTGGCATCACACACTTCCTTCAAATTGCGATTTATTTAGTGTAGCGATAAAGCGCTCTAGAAATTGGGTGGCTAATTGACGATCGTCATCGCAGTTCGATCGACAGCATGAATACTTGCCATTTAGCTATCTATCTAAAGATAGATTTTCGATCTAATTTAGTTGTAAATTAGCATACATAAATAGCTGTCTAGGTAAATGTTTTGAAATAAAATTTAATTGTCTGAATTGGAATGCTGAAATTAATCATCTAAACAAAAACTAAACAAGTTGCAAATGAGACAATACCAGCAAGGCAAGATATATAGCAGCAGCTAGATTGACTAATGCTAAACAGAAGATATACCTTTTCAACGAATTAAATCTGTGTCACGATCGTAATAAGTAGAGCAACAACAGCGAATTAAAAACACGGTCGATGCTTTCGCGATCGCTGACGATCGCCGACATAATTAAGGAAGATTAACCCATGCTACAGGGATGGATTCAGATTGGCATCACGTTAGCGATTATTGTGGCAATTACGCCGCTATTTGGTGGCTATATCGCCCGAGTTTATCTCGGACAACGCACCATCCTCGACCGAGTTTTACAGCCTGTCGAAGGACTGATTTATAGTTTGAGTGGTGTGAATATTCAAACTCAGATGACAGGCTGGCAGTACGCTCGCTCGATCTTATATAGCAACTTGGCAATGGCAATATTGCTATTTTCCATCCTAATGTTGCAGGGCTTACTCCCACTCAACCCCACTGGATTAGGGGCACCGACTTGGGATACAGCCTTACATACGACGATTTCCTTTATTACCAATACCAATCAGCAGCATTATTCAGGCGAAACTACTTATAGTTACTTTTCGCAGATGTTGGGATTGGGGTTTATGTTCTTTACCTCAGCCGGAACGGGGATTGCCGTCGCGATCGCTTTTATTCGCGGTTTGACGGGTAGACCCTTGGGTAATTTTTATGTCGATCTGACTCAGGCGATTACGCGGATTCTGTTGCCGATTAGTATCATCGGCACACTCTTACTGGTAGCGTCAGGAGTCCCCGAAACTCTCTCAGGGCCAATTTTGGTGCCGACCTTAGAAGATCCAAATCTGCGGCAAGCGATCGCGATCGGGCCAGTCGCTCACTTTGAGATTATCAAACAATTAGGTGAAAACGGCGGCGGATTTTTTGCAATTAACTCCGCACATCCATTTGAGAATCCCAATGGATTTTCTAATCTGATTCAGACACTAGCGATGATCTCCATTCCCACCTCGATGATTTATACCTATGGCGTCATTGCGGACAATCGCAAACAAGCTTGGTTGGTCTTTGGGATGGTGTTTATCATCTACGTCGCATTTATCATCATCACCGCGATCGGCGAGTATAACGGCAACCCCCTCGTTAACTCGATTTTGGGCAGCACACAGCCCAATTTAGAGGGCAAAGAAGTCCGCTTCGGCTGGGCGCAGTCGGCGCTGTATGCGGTAACTACTACGGGGACGATGACGGGTGCAGTCAACTCGATGCACGACTCCTTTATGCCCACAGGTGGCTTTGTTTTACTATCCGATCTGTTCCTCCAAATCATTTGGGGCGGTCAGGGAACGGGGACAGCTTATTTATTCTCCTACCTGATTTTGGCAGTATTTGTCACCGGATTGATGGTCGGACGCACCCCGGAATTTTTGGGACGCAAGATTGAAAAAAATGAAGTGGTATTAACTAGCTTTTTGCTATTGCTAGTGCATCCGATTTTCGTGTTGATTCCGGGTGCGATCGCTTTAGCATTTCCCGATCTCCTGGCTGGCATTAGCAATCCAGGTTTTCACGGACTCGCGCAAGTAATGTATGAGTATGCCTCCGCAGCAGCGAATAATGGCTCCGGTTTTGAAGGATTAGCCGACAGCCAACCCGCACCCAGCGCCTTGTGGTGGAATCTAAGTACCTCAGTCAGTCTGCTCGGCGGTCGCTATGTCCCGATCGTGTCTCTATTACTGCTTGCTGAAGGGATGTCCCGCAAACAACCCGTACCGTTTACGACAGGTACATTGCGTACCGATACCGTCCTGTTTACCGGAGTTACCGCTGGCGTAATTGTAATTATGGGCGCACTAACTTTCTTTCCCATCCTGGCACTAGGGCCGATCGCGGAAGGCTTTTTGTTAGGCGGTAAGGGGTAATGGGTAAAGAAAGTTGGCGTTGCTGAATTGGGGTATGAAGCATAGATCTTGCCCTCACCCCCAACCCCACACCCAAGCTTGGGGGAGGGGAGCCAGAGCCGGAGGCGAGGGCGGGACTGAAGAGCAAATCATACCTTAAATCAGCAACGCCAGAAAGTTTTCCCGTTTACCTTTTACTGTGCGCTCAAACTGCTTATCGACGATCGGAAATTAGATTTCGCATCTTTGCTAATATATGACTCCCAATTCCGCTAAACCACAAGCAAACATTGAAGGTTCTCGCGAACGCCGCCAGACTCCCAAAGCTTCGCTGCAAGGGCTATATCAACGCGCCGTCCGCGATGCTTTTATCAAACTCGATCCGCGTACCGCCGTCGGTAATCCCGTGATGTTCATCGTCTGGGTAGGCACGATCGTCACCTTGCTAGTGACGATCGATCCGAACTTATTCGGCACAGTCAAAGCCGATCTCGGTCAACAGCGGCTGCTGAATGGCTTAATTACGTTCATTTTATTTTTCACAGTCATATTTGCGAACTTTGCCGAAGCCGTCGCCGAAGGGCGCGGTAAAGCTCAAGCCGACTCCCTGCGATCGAGTCGTGCGGATACCCCCGCTCGCAAAGTCTTACCCGATGGGACGATTGGGGAAGTGAGTTCCACCGCCCTCCGCAAAGGCGATCTCGTCAAAGTCGCCATCGGCGAGATGATTCCCGCCGATGGGGAAGTCACAGCCGGGGTAGCTTCCGTAGACGAATCAGCAATTACCGGAGAATCCGCACCAGTATTAAAACAACCCGGTACTGACATCGCCAGCTCCGTCACAGGCGGGACGCGCGTCGTATCCGACGAATTGACGATTAGGATTACTGCCGATCCCGGACAAGGCTTCATCGATCGGATGATCGCCCTCGTAGAAGGTGCCAAACGCGCCAAAACCCCCAACGAAATCGCCCTGACGGTATTTCTCGCCGTCCTCACCCAAGTATTCTTAATTGTCGTCGCGACTCTCTCCCCACTCGCCAACTACGTCAATACCCCCATTACGATCGCGATTCTCATCTCGCTCTTAGTCGCCCTAATTCCCACTACTATCGGCGGACTACTCAGCGCGATCGGGATTGCCGGGATGAATCGCGTCTCCCAATTTAACGTCATCGCCACCTCTGGACGGGCTGTAGAAGCCTGTGGCGACGTAAATACCTTAATTCTCGACAAAACCGGGACGATCACCCTGGGCAACCGTTTAGCCGATGAATTTATTCCCGTCAACGGTCATTCCCTGACTGAAGTTGCCGCCATTGCCCTGGCTGGGAGCTTATTTGACGAAACCCCCGAAGGTAAATCGATCGTCCAACTCGCTGAAAAATTGGGCGCGACACTCATGTTCGATCGTACCCGCGCTGAAGGGATTGAATTCTCCGCCCGTACCCGGATGAGCGGTACCGATTTTCCCGACGGGATTGAAGTTCGTAAAGGCGCGATCGATGCCATTCGCGGCTTCGTCCGATCGCGCGGTGGCAACATTCCCGACGAATTCGATGCCGCTTACGAGCGCGTCTCCAAACTCGGCGGTACCCCCTTGGGAATCTGTCAAAATGGGGACTTATACGGCGTAATTTATCTCAAAGATATCGTCAAACCCGGACTCAAAGAACGATTCGACCAACTCCGCCGCATGGGTGTCCGCACCATCATGCTTACTGGCGACAACCGAATTACCGCCTCCGTCATCGCTCAAGAAGCAGGCGTCGATGACTTCATCGCCGAAGCCACCCCCGAAGACAAAATCGATGTCATCAAGCGCGAACAGTCCCAGGGTAAACTCGTCGCCATGACTGGAGACGGCACCAACGATGCCCCCGCCCTCGCCCAAGCCAACGTCGGCGTCGCGATGAACTCCGGCACCCAAGCCGCCAAAGAAGCCGCCAACATGGTCGATCTCGACTCCGATCCCACCAAACTAATCGATCTAGTCGCGATCGGCAAACAGCTCCTGATCACCCGTGGTGCCCTGACTACATTCTCGATCGCCAATGACATCGCCAAATACTTCGCGATTATCCCCACGATCTTCGCCGCCGCTGGCATCGGCTCGCTCAATATTATGGGACTCAAAAGCCCCCAGTCAGCCATCCTCGCCGCCCTAATCTACAACGCTCTCATCATCCCCGCCCTGATTCCGCTTGCCCTCAACGGCGTCAAATTTCGCCCCCTCACCGCCGACCAATTGCTCCAACGCAACATCCTCATCTACGGCTTAGGCGGCGTCATCGCCCCCTTCATCGCCATCAAAATCATCGATGTACTGCTCCCCTTCTCCTAACCAAATATGAACCGCAGCATCATTTCCGCAGAGCTAGCCCAGCTCTGGCAAGCCTGGAGTCGCCGCAAATATCCCACCTATTTGTTCCTCTCCCTCTGCTTCAACGTCGTCCTCGCCTCCGCCGCCTTCGCCGCCACAGGCGACACCTTCTCCCGCCCCCAAATCTACGCCCTGTGCATCTTAGGCTTAGGTACGGTAGCTCTGTCGGCATATCTATTTGTTGTCATGTTTCAACCAGAAAGATTTTAGAGGAGATGGGAGATGGGAGATGGGAGATGGGAGATGGTAGATGGTAGATGGGGGATGGGGGATGGGAGATGGGAGTGAGCATGTTGGGTTTCATTCTTCTGCTTGGTGCGCTAAACCGTCGGGAAACCCGACGAGCGCGCATCCGCAACCCAACCTACAGATCTACAAAGTTCACCACGCTAGCACACAGATCGAACCATACGCAGGAGAGTTTGAGAGGCGGCGTCCCGCCTTTCAACGGGGGGGCTGGGGGTCGGAACCCCCAGATCCGGGTTCTGCCTCCGCCAGAAAAATCGAAACCCACTAATATCTAACATTTGCCGCCCCGCTTCCTACCCACAACCCACTAACATCCAACATTTACCGCCCCGCCTCAAACCCACAACCCACTAACATCTAACATTTGCCGCCCCGCCTCAAACCCACAACCCACTAATATCTGACATTTACCGCTCCGCCTCATACCCACAACCTCCAAATTTCACCCCACCAAACCCCCATAAACAACCATGAATCCCGCCCGCGAAATCGGTAAAGCCATCCGCGCCACCCTCGTCCTCTGGCTCCTCGTCGCAGTCATCTACCCCTTCGCCATGCTCGCTATCTCCCAAGTAGCCTTCTCCGCCCCAGCCAACGGCAGCCTCCTCAAAAACGCCCAGGGTCAAATCGTCGGCTCCGCCCTCATCGGACAAACCTTCACCAGCGACCGCTACTTCAACAGTCGCCCCAGCAGCACCAGCTACAGCACCGCCGATCCCAAAAAAGACACCGCAGGCATCCTCAAAACCGGAGTCTCTGGAGCCAGCAACCTCGCCCCCAGCAACCCCGCCTTACTCGATCGCATCAACGGCAAAACCGACCCCGATCCCAAAAAAGCGATCGCCGGAGACCTCCCCAGACTCCGCCAAGCAGGCATCAAACCCACAGCCGACCTCCTCTACACCTCCGGTTCCAGCCTCGACCCCCACATCACACCTGAAGCCGCCACAGCGCAAGTTCAACGCGTCGCCAGTGCCCGCAAAGTTACAACCGATCGAGTCCAAATCCTCATCGTCCAAAATACCGACTCTCGCTTCCTCGGCATCTTCGGCGAACCCGGCGTAAATGTCTTAAAACTCAACCTCGCCCTAGATACATTACGTTAATCCACTATCCACTATTCACTATTCACTATCCACTGTTTCATGCAAATCTATCGTCGTGGCAAACACAAAATTTTTATCGGGATGAGTCCGGGTGTCGGTAAAACTTACCGAATGCTCGAAGAGGGACATCGACTGCGCGCCGAAGGCATCGATGTCGTTGTCGGTTTACTCGAAACCCACAACCGTGCGGAAACCAAGGCTAAAGCGATCGGACTCGAACAAGTTTCCCGCAAACAAATTGTCTGGCAAGATGCTACGCTGACAGAAATGGACGTACCAGCGATCCTCCATCGCCAACCGCAACTAGTTTTAGTAGACGAACTCGCCCATACTAATATCCCTGGTTCCGAGCACGAAAAACGCTACCAAGATGTCGAACAGCTCCTCGTCGCCGGAGTTGATGTCTATTCCACTGTGAATATCCAACATTTAGAGAGCCTCAACGATACCGTGGCGCAGCTCACCGGAATTGTCGTGCGCGAACGGATTCCCGATCGCATTCTCGAAGCCGCTGATGAGGTTGTCGTTGTAGATGTCACGCCAGAAACACTCCAAGAACGCCTACGAGACGGCAAAATTTACGCCCCAGAAAAGATCGACAGTTCTCTCAATAATTTCTTCCAGCGGCGTAATCTAGCAGCATTGCGAGAGTTAGCACTCCGAGAAGTCGCCGACAACATCGAGGATACTCAGCAATCCAAGGGCGATGCCCTCGTACCAGCATCTTGCAACATTCACGAACGAGTGCTGGTATGTATCTCGACATATCCTAATACCGTGCAACTCCTCCGGCGCGGGGCGCGAGTTGCCAACTACATGCACGCTCGATTCTATGTACTATATGTCAACGAACCCGATCGATTTTTAACTAAAGCTGAGAGCCTGCATATCGCTACCTGCGAACGGCTCTGTCAAGAATTTGGCGGTGAGTTTATTCAAGTGCGCGAATACAATATCATCAAAGCGATCGCCCAAACCGCCCAACAGTACCGAATCACCCAAATAGTCATGGGTGAAAGTCAAAACTCGCGGTGGCAGATCTTCTGGAAAGGTTCGCTGACTCAACAGATCCTCCGCTTGCTCAAAAATGTTGATATTCACATCATTTCAACTAGTAGATCTGCCGACGAGGAGCGAGTCAAGTCCTAACTAATACAC
>NZ_JANMZA010000328.1:0-5108 GCF_031382685.1 Chamaesiphon sp. OTE_8_metabat_110
ATCCCAGAACTAACTGGAGAATTGTATACTTGAATTCATAACGGTAACAGTTCTTTATATTTCAACCTTGACATTAAATAAATTTTCAGAGGTAACTTTAGATGGACGCTAGTAGAGAAAAAGCCCCATCCCCCCAAGAGACATTCGTACAGATGGCTCAAGCGGCGGGTTTGAGAGGTCGAGTTTTAGTCACCCTCGGATTGCTGATTTTAGCGCGGTTAGGTACCTTCGTACCGATTCCAGGGATCGATCGAGTCGCCTTTGCAGAGAGTATTAAAAATAGCCCGACGATTGGCTTTTTAGATATTTTCTCTGGGGGTGCATTATCCACCGTCGGCGTTTTTGCCTTGGGGATTATTCCGTATATTAACGCTTCGATTATCATTCAGTTGCTCACCACAGCACTGCCCGCTCTCGAAAAACTGCAAAAGGAAGAAGGCGAAGCCGGACGCCGGAAGATCTCCCAAATCACCCGTTATGTTGCTGTGGGTTGGGCACTAATTTACAGCTTTGGGATTTCCCAATGGCTACAAAAATATACTCTCCCCGGACATCAGGGTATTGCCTTTGTCATCGGTACGGTGTTGGCATTGACGGCGGGTTCGATGTTTGTGATGTGGATTTCCGAACTGATTACCGAGCGCGGCATTGGGAACGGTGCTTCACTATTGATTTTCTTAAACATCGTAGCTGTTTTACCTACCTCTCTCAAGGATACGATCGATCTCGCCCAAAGTGGTGACAGTTCGATCTTGACTCGAACAGTAGCGCTATTACTGGTCTTTATCGTCATGACGGTGGGGATTGTGTTCGTACAAGAAGGCACCCGCCGGATTCCGATTATTTCTGCTCGTCGTCAAGTCGGACGCAGAATCCAACGCGAACGGACTAGCTATCTGCCCCTCCGCCTCAACCAAGGTGGGGTCATGCCGATTATTTTTGCGTCTTCGGTATTGGTCTTACCGAGTGCTTTAGCATCCTTTGTCGGTACCAATGCGGGTAATAGCCCTGTTACCACTTGGGTCACGCAAGTCGCTAACTTTTTGGCTCCCGGTCAGCCAGCGCATGTGGCATTCTACGTGGTCTTGATTGTCTTTTTTAGCTATTTCTACAGTTCGTTAGTTGTCAATCCTGTGGATATGGCGCAAAACCTCAAGAAAATGGGTGCAAGTATTCCCGGTATTCGACCTGGGGTAGCGACGAGTAAGTATATTGAGGGGATCCTCTCGCGACTGACTTTACTCGGTGCGCTATTTTTAGGCATTGTCGCTACTGTCCCGACAGCGATCGAAAGTTCGCTCGGGGTGAGTACTTTTAAGGGTTTTGGCGCAACTTCGCTACTGATTTTGGTGAGTGTCGCGATCGATACTGCCAAACAGATTCAAACCCTGGTAATCTCGCAACGCTATGAAGGGATGGTAAACAATAAAGATTAGTGGATAGTGATTAGTGGATAGTGGATAGCGATTAATTCTAATTAATCCGCCCACTGTCCATACTACTCACACCCCACTATCCACTGCCTCGTTGGCGGAGCCTCTCTGAAAGAGAATCGCGCTAAACCTTCGGGGAACAGAGGCGTGCGCGAATCGCTATCCACTATCCACTCTCCACTCTCCACTTCCATGACTCGACTCATTTTTCTCGGTGCCCCAGGTGCGGGTAAAGGCACTCAAGCCCAAATCCTTGCCACTTCATGTGGTATCCCCCACATTTCCACGGGGGATATTTTGCGTGCGGAAGTTAAAGAACAGACCGCGCTGGGACAACAAGCTAAATCCTATATGGATAAAGGCGAGTTAGTCCCCGATGCGCTGCTGCTGGACATGATTCGCGGTCGCTTGAGCCAAACTGATGCGATCGAGACTGGCTGGATTTTAGATGGGTTTCCCCGCAATGTCGCTCAAGCAGAATTTTTGGATGGATTACTCGCCCAAATCGGTCAAAAATATGACAAGGCAATTAATCTCCATGTCCCTCAAGAGCGATTGGTCGTGAGATTACTCGAACGAGCTACGGTTCAAAATCGCCCAGATGACACCGAGGATGTCATTCGTAGGCGGTTAGTTGTCTACGACCAGCAAACAGCCCCGCTGATCGATTACTACCAGCGACAGGGCTTTTTCCATGAGGTGAATGGCGATTGTGAATTAACCGCAGTCACCGAGCAGTTAACCGCACTGATTGCTTGACAATTACCCAATCGGAGCACAGGTAAGTGCCAATGCGAGGGCAACTGGCACTTACCGATGCCCCGATTGCCGATATATATCGCCTTTGTGCATCACCGCCAATTTCCTAGCCCCTGTTAAAATAGAAAGAGACGTTGGATTTGGCGATCGTTGTTGTCAATATCCAAGTCATGACAAACATCATCTTTGAGGTAAATATTACTTGTCTAAACAAGATTTGATTGAAATGGAGGGCACGGTGACAGAATCCTTGCCCAATGCTATGTTTCGAGTCGATCTCGACAATGGGTTTAATGTCCTAGCTCATATCTCTGGTAAAATTCGTCGTAACTATATTAAAATCCTTCCTGGAGATCGCGTCAAATGCGAACTCACTCCTTACGATCTGAGTAAAGGGCGCATCACTTACCGACTGCGGAATAAAAAATAAGTCGAACTGTTACCGCTGGCGATCGCCACAAACAGCTATAGGTCTAGCAATACGGAATTAAAAATAGTTGCATCAGAGCCTCATGCCGCTATTTTTAGTCCGATTTCGATCTAGTCGAGCGGCTGATGGCAAAGTTGTCGCGTAATTACTACTGACAATTAATTGAAAAATGTTATAATATTAAGCTTGCAGTGTTGACCAAATTGACATGAAAGTCCGAGCGTCTGTCAAAAAGATTTGTGAAAAGTGTCGCGTCATTCGTAGACGTGGCCGGGTAATGGTGATTTGTGCCAACCCGAAACATAAACAAAGACAAGGTTAGATGACTAGTCCAGGTTGCTAGTTAGTCATCGAGAGTTATGTCTAGATCGAAAGCGATCGCGAGAAAACTCTGGCTGTGGGCGAGTTGCTTTAGTCCCAAGCCAGACTTTGTTCGATCGTCGATCGCCCATCTCAAGAGCAAAGTATAGTGGAGAAACAAGTGTGGCACGGATAGCAGGTGTAGACCTACCTCGCGACAAACGCGTGGAAATCGGTCTGACATACATCTTTGGCATTGGTCTAACCAGAGCCAAGGAAGTATTAGCAAAAACAGGTGTAAATCCGGATACGCGAGTTAAGGATTTATCCGAATCTGACGTGGCACTCCTCCGGGAGCGCGTCGAAGGTGACTACCAGATCGAAGGCGACCTCCGTCGCTGGGAATCGATGAACATCAAGCGATTGGTAGATATCGGCTCCTATCGCGGACGCAGACACCGGATGGGATTACCCGTTCGCGGTCAACGCACGCGCACCAACGCCCGCACCCGTCGCGGTCGTCGCGCCACAGTCGCAGGGAAGAAGAAAGCTCCCGGCAAGAAATAGCATGGTTCGATGGTTGTGGCAACCTAACAGCCAATTGGCGATTAGTAGCTTCAGATCTTTATCTCCACAAACATGTGGGCAATCGATCGAGACGTTACTCCTCGCCAATTAGCGTGTCTATAGCTCCTGCCCGCAACCGATTTAGACCGATGGCAAACATTGAGATTAGCGCTGATGGCTATACTACCAGCAGATTATAGTCCGATCGAGTGCCAAAAGTCCGACCATTGCTATCGACCGCTGGAGACTTCTCAAATCGCCATGCGTCGATCGATACTTCCGCAATCTAGTGGAATGCCGATCGCGCCAAACATAGACCGCAGTTGATATTTATATCGATTACCTCATTGACATTTTCCAATACATAGACCGACATGGCTCGACAACCTAGTAAAAAGACTGGCCCTAAAAAGCAAAAGCGCAATGTTCCTAACGGCGTCGCTTATATCCCGTCCACCTTCAACAATACGATCGTCACGATCTCTGATGCTAATGGAGATACGATCTCCTGGGCTTCCAGCGGATCTAGTGGCTTCAAAGGCGCGAAAAAAGGTACTCCCTTTGCCGCCCAGACAGCCGCTGAAAGTGCTGGCAAACGCGCGATGGATCAAGGGATGCGTCAGCTTGAAGTGATGGTCAGCGGGCCTGGTGCGGGTCGCGAGACAGCAATTCGCGCCCTCCAAGGTGCAGGGTTAGAAATCACCCTCATTCGCGATGTCACTCCAATTCCTCACAACGGCTGCCGTCCCCCCAAACGACGCAGAGTATAGAGTAATTGCGAAGTTATAGTTCAGCAAACGGCATTGGCAATAGCGAGTAGCCGGGAGTGGGAATTATAACTTGTTAGGTTAGAAAAGTCTTACCAGCTACCAAGCGGTAATTCTGTCAAAAGTCAAATGTAAGTACAAACTGGGTAGGGAGGTCACTCTGTGGCGCAGTTTCAGATCGAGTGTGTCGAGTCTAAGACCGAGTCAAATCAAAGTCAATATAGTAAGTTTATCCTGGAACCTCTCGATCGAGGTCAAGGGACAACTATCGGCAACTCACTCCGACGGGTACTCCTGTCCAACTTAGAAGGGACATGTATTACTGCGGTAAGAGTCGCTGGATTAATCAAAGACGAAAAAACTGGCGTGAAACCCGGTACGGTCAACCATGAGTTTGCAAGTTTAGTCGGTGTCCGGCAGGATGTTTTAGAACTACTGCTGAACATGAAAGAAATCAAACTCAAAAGTTACACCTCTCAACCGCAAATCGGTCGATTGAATGTCACTGGGCCAGCCGAAGTCACAACTGCTGATTTTGAATTACCTTCAGAAGTAGAAGTTGTCGATCCCAACCAATATGTAGCTACCGTCGCTGATGGTGGCAAATTGGAAATGGAGTTTCGGATCGAACGTGGCAAAGGCTATCGATCGGTTGACAAATTTCGCGAACAAGGTCTAGCAATGGATCTGCTCCAAATCGATGCTGTATTTATGCCTGTTACCCAGGTTAACTACACTACCGAAGATGTGCGGATCGATGGCGCAGTTGAAAAAGATCGTCTGATCCTCGAAATCTGGACTAATGGTAGTCTGACGCCTCAAGAAGCATTGAGCGAATCCGCCAAAATTTTG
>NZ_JANMZA010000354.1:0-3856 GCF_031382685.1 Chamaesiphon sp. OTE_8_metabat_110
TGGGATCGATATCGGCACTTTGACCGTACAGGTGGACGAGAATTACTGCTTTGGTGAGTTTGCCCGCAGCGGCTCGCTGTGCTAGGGCAGCTTGGAGCAGTTGGGGGTTCATGTTCCACGACGTTCTGTCGCTATCGATAAACACTGGCTTGGCACCGAGATAAACGATCGGATTGGCACTAGCGGAAAAAGTCAGGCTCGAACAAAATACTTCATCGCCAGCACCGACACCGACTAGTTGGAGGGCTAAATGGAGGGCAGCCGTACCCGAACTAACCGCAGTCGCATGACTCGAACCTACTTTTTGGCAGAACTCTCGCTCGAAGGCATCAACATGAGGGCCAATTGGCGCGATCCAGTTGGTTTCAAAAGCCTCAGTGACGAATTGCTGCTCGCGATCGCCCATATGTGGAGTGGAGAGTAAGATAGGTTTTGTCATTGCCAGAGGTAATAGATAGCTGAAAATTGAGTGCTGACATCATTATGTTTAGTTATTATACCCAGATCGATCTAAATGTCAGCGCTCTAGCGAGGGAATTAATGAGGATTTACTCGCTCGATAATTGAGGTTTTTTTTGATGCTAGCAGCTACTATTTTAGGTGGCTCGATCGCCGCCGCTGACAGGATCGTGTGGCACCAAAGCAATCTTATTTCTCCGCAAATTGGCGTCAATTTGCGCGATAGGCTGGGAAAAAAGATGTATTATTAAGTGCTGATGTCGTCAGACCTAATGATTCGGCTCTTTGGGCGGTGAGTCGATCGTAAAGTTGGCAATCGACGATCGTTTCTAGGGTGGCAAAAGATTTGGTAAGGTCTGAGAAGCCAATTTTAAAGTGATAAAGTGAATCTTGTCCGTTAAGTCCACCGCCTAAGTTAAAGTAGCGGTTTTGGCGTTGTTTGGCCCATTTGATTACATAGTCAAAGACCAGTGTGGTAGGTGAATAGGGCAAAAATTCTGTCCGCGTACCCCCGAGATGATATTGAACGATGCCGCTAAATTCGGTAATCAAACTAGCTGCAATAATTTGACCGTCTACTTCTACGACACAGAGCTGCACGCCATTACCCAATGCTTTTACAAACCGCTCGAAATAATCCTGCGTAAAATAGTAACTGGAGGTGGCATTGACGCGATTCATCGTTTCGCGATAGATCTCGATAAATACCTCTAGATAGCGATCGACTGGTACCATCCTAACCATCAATCCAGACCGTTTTAACTTATTAATTTTGGTACGATGACTGGATCTAATTTGCTTCCAGATATCTTCTAGATCGTTAGTTAAGTCGCAAATCACGACATCGCCGCGATGGTGCAAGCGCTCTGTTACTTCGATCGATCGGTTGGATTCATGTCGGTCGTTTGATGTGCGATCGATGAAATAACTATTCAAAATCGGATGCAGTCTCAAAAATGCCGAACAAATATTTCGTTCTTGCCAATAGCGATAGATTGTCTGCAAGCAGCGATCGATAAATTGCGGATTTTGTCCGGCGGGACTGACTAACATGCCGGGATAACCATAAGGTGAAATCACATCATAAACTGGAGCGCCGGGGCAATCGCAATTGCGGAGGAGGTATGGTAAAAAGAATACTTCTGCATCATCCTCGATAACGATCGCTTCTGCCGTAGCTTCATAGCGTTGGGCTTCTAGTTCTAAATACCCAGCTAAATGATAAAAATCATGAGGCAAATTATTTAAGTATTTTTGCCAATCTGGGTTTGTTGGCAGCACAACTCGAACTTTATTCAAGTTAGGTAAAGCGATCGCCCCAGTCATACTTTGAATCCCCTTATTTTCGTTATTAAAAGTGCTAGCTAGATTGAGAATTAATTGCTTATTTGGTAGCTGTCGATCGAGGTTTACATAGAGCCTATTGGCATAGCAGGGCTTCGAGATGGCTTACTGGTGTCCGCTCTCCAAGCCGAGCAGCACACTCTTAGGTTGCCCCAATTTGCTCTAAAAACATCACTGCGGCGTTCTCGATCGGTATTTTGTCTGAGAGGGGGGCAACCAATCGCTCGATGTGGACGCACAAAAATGACTTGCAGATATTGTCTGCAAGTCATCTGAGTGAATGTAGTGCGAATTCGATCGCCCTAACCGCACCACTAAGTGCTACTGGATCGAGCCATCGCCACCGATCGCACTATTGACTGGCTCGGAGTTGTAGGGAGGATTTATGTATTTAAATTTAAAATTGAGCTAACAATTCGACTGGCGCATTAGTTGGGACTAGAAGCCCAGCACTTTTTTGATATTTTTAGTAGTATTCTTGGAGAAATTTTCGGCTTGCTCAGTATTCCGATCGGCATTTCCCTTGACAATTTCCGGCGTGTCACCGCTATACTTTTCAGCTTTGTCAGCATCGATCTTCACCCCAGTTTCTGAGGTTTCGAGTAGCGATCGCGCCGGATCTTTGGGTGCATCCGTGTTTGATTTGGCTTGATGTGTTGCTAAATCTTCTTTTGCTGCGAGTTGTTCGATAACTTCCGCTCGGTTATCACCGATCGCATCTGGTACGACTAGTTTCTCGATCGAGGACGCTGCTAAAGCTGAATCTAATCCCCAGGATATCCCCTGCCATACCGATAAAGCGATCGCCAATCCACAAATACCTTGGACTAAGTACCGTTTTAAATTAGTGCCCAATACTGTTGCGATCGATTTCATAGTTTTATTTACCTAAAAAATTACTACTCTTCAGTTGTAGTTTATATATCTCTAAAGGAGATCGCTCAATCGATATACTTATCAATGGAATTTCCAATCGAGCATCTATTTATATCGGTAGAGATTAATAATCGGTAAGTCAAATTTTAGCTAAGCAGTTTAATAGATTAAATCTTGCCGAGTGATTAATTTTAGTTTATGTTTGATTTCAGAATGTAGTTAAATTTAAGAAATGGTTAAATTAAACCATCTATCCAAAGATAGATAAATACAGACATTAAATCTATCCATTGATAGATATAGCTAAGTTTTAGATAGTCTTAGAAATGTCCCCAATGCCAGATAGACAAGCCAATGTACTGCCAGCGACAATAAATAAACAACGACATTATCAATTCGTTAATTTTTACCAATAATTCACCCATAAATATCAATCATGTCTGAACATAACGGTGTAATGATGCAGTACTTCCACTGGTACAATCCAGACGATGGTAGTCTTTGGAATCAAGTAGCCGAAAAAGCTAGTGAACTAGCGGCGGCGGGGATTACGTCTTTGTGGTTGCCGCCAGCATATAAGGGCACTGGGGGCGGCATGGATGTTGGTTATGGGATTTACGATTTATTCGATCTGGGTGAATTCGATCAAAAAGGTTCGGTACGGACTAAATATGGCACCAAAGCTGAATATATCAAAGCGATCCAGACAGCCAAAGCCGCAGGCATCCAGATCTATGCTGATGTCGTATTCAATCACAAAATGGGTGCTGATAGATCTGAAGAGGTAGAAGCGACACCATTTGATATGGATAACCGGAATGAGACGGTAGGTGAATACCAAAAGATCGAAGCTTGGACGCACTTTACTTTTCCCGGACGCGACGGTAAGTATTCGCAAATGGAATGGCACTGGTGGCATTTTGATGCGATCGATTACAACGCCAAAGATGATGGACTCTCCGCAATTTATTTGCTCAAGGGCAAGCCATTCGCCCCAATGTTTTAGTTCGTCTACGACTTCGGGATTTTCCATGTCCAAATCGCAACCCATTAAGTAATCGAAATTACCCTTTTCGAGATCGACATTCCGATCGAATGACTTACCTTTGAGCAGATAAATTGCGGAGAGTCCATCATCTTTGGCGTTGTAATCGATCGCATCAAAATGCCACCAGTG
>NZ_JANMZA010000368.1:0-11743 GCF_031382685.1 Chamaesiphon sp. OTE_8_metabat_110
CGATCTCGATCGCAGTGGATAGCAATTTTAGATGTCATCTTAGGTTTAACAGTTGGTGCAGCCTTTCAAAATTAGCAGTCAAAACCGCGTCATCGCTAATTTTAGACATTCGCAAAATCCAAACCCCAGTAACCTTCAGATGAAATCTAATTTTTTAGGCACAATTTGCGCCCTTGCTTCCGTCATTAGTCTCACTGCCACCACTGCACGCGCTGACATTAGCACTAATAATATGCCCTCTCATCGACCAGCGATCGACACTGCCGCACAAGAAGAAGCCGACGAAACTCCCCAGACACCAGCGGTTAGACGTCCAGCTACCCCTGCACCTGTGATGAATAGTGTCGAAATAGAAACATTTAACCTCGTCAATAAATATCGTCAGTCTCGCAATTTACCACCATTAACGATGGATGCGGCGATCGTTGCTGAAGCCAAAGCACATAGCGAGCGCATGGCTAGAGTCGGACAGATGAGCCACGATGGTTTTAACGAACGCGTGACATCGGTTTCTAAAACGATTATTTATCGTAAGGCTGCTGAGAATGTCGCTTACAATATGGGCTATGGTAAGCCCGATCTAGTTGCCGTCCAAGGTTGGATCGAAAGCCCCGGACACCAAAAAAATATGGTCGGCCCTTACGATCTTACTGGCATCGGCGTAGCTAAAAATGATAAGGGTGTCTATTACTTTACCCAAATTTTTATCCGTAAAGCTTACTATGTCGCTGATGCTGACTAAGTTAGGGGATAGGGAACAAGGGATGAAACTAGCACTGAAAAAGATTAATTTTTTACTTTGGCAGCAGGTCTAATATTCTATGATGTAGATCGTGCCATCCTAACCATTACTCCATATGGAAGACTTTCAAATTTGCGATCGAGATTTAGATGCTGCGCTGACAGAGAAATATCTCCAGGCAGAATCGATCGCTGTCGATACTGAGACAATGGGATTAAATTATCATCGCGACAGGTTGTGTTTGGTACAATTATTTTCACCTGGTTTGCTGACGGTAATCCGGATTGCCAAAGGACAAACTTCCGCTCCCAATCTCCAACAGGTGATGACAGCAACTAACGTCACTAAGGTTTTTCACTTCGCCAGATTTGATGTGGCGCAATTGAGTTACCGCTTAGGTATCGAAACTCAGCCCATCTTCTGTACCAAAATTGCCAGTAAACTAATCCGTACATACTCAAATCGTCACGGTTTAAAAGAATTAGTCGCTCAACTCGAAGGTGTCGATCTCGATAAGTCCGCTCAAAGCTCGGATTGGGGTGATGCCGACAATCTCTCAGATGCACAACTCCGCTATGCTGCTAATGATGTCCGCTATCTGATTAGTATGCGCCAGAAATTGATTACTAAATTGCAACGCGAAGATCGGTGGGAATTGGCACAGGATTGTTTTAAAGTTTTGCCGACGTTGGTTGCGCTGGATATATTACAGTATGAAGATATATTTTCTCATCATTAGAATTCTAAACCGAGCCGAAACCACAAACGATCGAGAGTGACTCCTGAATTTGCCGCCAATAGTTGGCTTCCAAAATTCCAACTAATCCCAGCACTCTTTGTCCATCAATAGAGCGAATTTGGGCAACATCTAAAAAGCGATCTCTATCGAGACCATTATTAGTACTAGCTAGTACGTTGACGACATAAGGTGCTTGTTTAGTACCCGGTCGAAATGGAATTGCGATCGTCAGTTGACCGTATTGATTCATCGTATCATTTTGCAGAATCAGGCAAGATCGAGTCTGTCTTGTCTCGCTTTTCGCGTCGGGGAACCCGACGGGCGCGAGCCGCTTCTGGATTTCAGCCCCGATAGTTGGATCTAACTTCACCCACCGAATTTCACCACGTTGATAAGTTAATGTCCCATTAGGCATCGATCCCATCTCCAGCCAATCGATCCCACTCGGCTATTTCTGCCTGATATTCTGGATCTTGAATGTCTGCTTGCAGAGCCGCGATCGTTTCTTGCTCCAAAATCTTCCGTCGTTCTTGAGTAATCAGCGAGTTGAGATAATCACTCCGATTACCCTGTGCTTGTCGATCGATAAAAGATAATAACTCTCGATCGATCGTAATCGCGATTTTTTGTTTCATGATCTTACTTTTCGTGAGTATGATAATACTATCATACCACAACAGTCAGCACAAATGCTCGATCGCATCACAATGATACCAATCTCCTTGCGCCAAGCAACTTTAGACGATCTTTCTACAGTTTCAGAGATATTATCTGAAGCTGCGGCATAGCTCGATTCTCCAGGGAGACGCTACGCGAACGCGAAAATATGACACTGTGGCAACCAGAACATATCTCTAAATCGACTATTATTCAAGATATCAAATTAGGTTTATTCTACATCGCCTTCTGTGAAGATATTGCGGCTGGTGTCGTCAAATTCCAAACCGAAGATTTAGTATTTTGGCCGGACATCAACCAATCAGAATCATCATTTTTACATCGATTAGCAGTGCGACGAAGCTTTTCAGGTGGCTCGGTTTCAACTCAAATATTTCAGTGGGCGATCGATCGTACTAGAGAATTAGGTAGACATTTTGTGAGATTAGATTGTGTTGCCGATCGTCCGCGTTTACGGTTAGTATATGAGAACTTTGGCTTCAAACATCATAGCGATCGGCAAGTTGGAGCATATTTTGTGGCACGATATGAATATGCGATTTGCGATCGGGTAAATTAATGGCTCAATATAAACACGACCGATTCTTTAAGTTTTACCTGCGTTCCTTATATCAGTCCAAAGGTGAGACACTCCAAAATATCCAAGTCCGAAACGATGAAGATCTGGAAATAGACTTTATGTTTATCGCTCAGTCAGATAAATTTGGTTGGCAGCAAGAAGATTTAGGCTTATTCGACGCTCTGATGAAGGTTCATCCCACGATTATCATCGAGCATTACAGCGGCTACGCTCAGGAAAAGCACATTCATAAATCCATTACCCGCAAAAACTTGTATTGGGAGCCAAAACAAGCAGAACTAGCCACAACTTTCAAGCAAGCCCAACAGACAGCCAAATATCAACAACTATCCCCCGAATCGCTCCAGCTCATCGACAACCAAAACCCGTTTACCTGGATTTTGACAGTCAATTGTAGTCCCGAACTCTTAGAGCTATGTGGAGCCAAACCGCACCCAGAATTTGGTGCAGGCGTGTACGAAACAGTCAAACTGTTGCGGATGGGCATCGTCGTCATCGAGCAGCTAGAATACAGCCCAGCAACCATGTGGTTGAAGCTGCTAGGGAATAAAGAATCAGCTCGTCGAGCATTTGAAGGCATCGAACAGCTATCACCAGAGCGTCGGGAGAAAAATGATACAATACGAGCGAGCCTCAAATATTGCGTATATCTCAAAGATTTACCAGCAAACAGTTTAAGTGCAGAGGAGCAAGAGTTTATGAAAACGATGGCAGAGATCGATGCTTGGTATGATGCCGAGATGGATAAGGCGGAAAGCAAGGGCGAACAAAGAGGGAAACTAGAAGGTAAGCTGGAATCTGCCACTAGAGTTATTGGTGTGAAGTTTCAGGGATATGTACCATCGGAACAGGTGACGAGTCAACTCGCGGCTTTGAATGAGCAGCAACTCGACGATTTGATTGTGGGGATGTTTAGTTGGCAGACGGTGGCTCAGATGGAAGAGTGGCTTAATTTAGTTGAGAGCTGATAGATTGTCGATCTATCGAGTCTTATCTTTTCAATTACACTATTGTTGTTGAATATTAGTTCGGGATAGAGAAATTAGTTTGCTTCGTACCAGCAACGCCCTCAAATGAATTTGGGGCTAAGAGCAAAAGTCCTCTGAAGAGGACTGTAAGATTTTAATTCAGTCCATTTTAATGGACTTTCGATCTTAGCCCGAACTTCCAGTTCAGGGCGGTGCTGGAGCAAAGCTAAAAATCTTTGAATGCAGATAGATCTTTACTTTGCACTCAGATTATTTAGATAATCAAATCAATGGAGATCGAATGAGTCATAAAAATATTAGTATTCATCAGATCGATAGTAGAGATTGAGGATGCTAGAATCGATCTCGAAAATTAAATTAAGTTATTGCTCCGCAAGGTTTTAGCTCGTAGGCATTGTCCACCATACTTTCCTTTTCTCGTATTTAAATTTTTAATATAAATCAAAAAATGAGAATTGATAATGTCGGCGAGTTCTCCAAACACAAAGAGTCTGACAGTTTTTATAGTGAATTAATGCCTGTATATGTTCTCAGTGGGCATATGTGCCGTGTAGTATTAGACGGCTATGAGAAAGATCCACACAAAGAAGATTTTCACGTAGCAATAACGAACTTATTGTCTATCGATGTTTCTATTCTAGAGGAAGCAGAGCAATATATATTTCAGTATTATCAAGATGTTAATAAGTGTTGGCTACCAGAAGACCCTGAATTTATTGTAGTGGCATCACCTCAAGAAATATGGAGATATATTCAATTCGGCAAAGATCTTATAGTCACGCGTCGTGAATATGGCGAGCGCGGCATTTATATTTTAATACATTGTAAATGTGATTGGGAGCAAGAACATGGGTTAGAGATTGTCTTCAAAAATGGTCTTAAAGTCAATAAAATTGGTTCGTGTAATAATCACTTAACCAACTCAGATGCTTATGATGATGATAGTTTGGAAAACATAGTTTATCATCACTAATTTGGGTCGATTGACTCAATCATAATTATATTGTAGAGATCGATACATACCCAATCTTCAAGATTTTGCATTACTCAGGCAACTTGTATCGATCGACAATTTTCTTCGCAAACTCTGGGACGTGTTGCTCTAACTTTTCAGGATAATTGCGCTTGGTAAATAGATAATTGCGCGTGAAGTGAGAATCGATCGAGAACCGCGCATATTCCAATCCTTTGGGGCCGATTTTATCGATGACGACACCCATAATTTTCGCCACCCACATTGGTAATGTGACGGCTTTATCGTAGGCGGGAATGCTTTGTTGAACGGCTGCTGTCCGATCGCCTTTGGACATCACGGCTTGAGTCTCGATCGCGTTATTTACTAACTCTAACATCTGTTGACCGCGATCGTTTCTAACTACGATCCATTGCCAGCCAAATGGTGCGCCCATATAACCGACGACTAAATCGGCGAGGGAGTTTACATAGTCGAAACAGCTCAAGCAGGATGGGGCGAATACGTCTTTTAATTCTTTGGTATTCAATCCGAAGAAGGGGACTAATTCGGTCGAACCATCTTCATGTTTGAAGTGGACGTTAAAGTCCTGCATGAATTCATAATAAACTACCGTTTCGGGCGATCGACTGGTGGTTTCTAAAAACTTTTGTAAGCCCGCACGGGTGACATTATCGGTACAGGGGGTGCCGAGTACATATAGTTGCTCTAAGCCTAATTCTTTTTCGACGGCGCGTAAGGCTTGAATTTGACAGCCGACACCGATGACTAGGAGCTTTTTCAAACCTGACTCGGCGATTTGTTCGAGGATCGAGAGGTTGGGTGAGAGGGTGGGTTTATTGACTTTAGCTGCGAGAATTTCCTCCCTAGTCCGCGCGATGATCGGCATTGGTGTGAATCGGTCTTCGGGCGTGTTTTGAACGCAGACAACGCCTTCTACTAGCCCCTGCTCTAACATTTCGATCGCGATCGTACTGACAATTCCCGTCCATTGGGCACCAGGGATCGGCTCGATTTTGCGCGCTGCCATCATCTGCTGATGGACACCAAAATACAGGTCATCTTCTTTATCTAAATCCCGACTGCGCCCGTGGGTTTGAGTCTCCAAGGTGGGAATCTGCTGATTGAGAAAAGCACAAGCTGTTTTGACGTAGTGGATATAGTGGGTATCGCACAACCCGCATTCGCTACAGAGTTCCTTGGCGGGGCGTTTGCTGTTGGGTTTGAGGGCTTTGGCTTTCTGGTGTTTGGGCGCAGCAGTCATGTGGGAGGCTCAATCGATTGTCTTGTTATTTTATCCGCAAACTCTCGGTTCTCGATCGGACTTGACTGGATCGATACTTAAATTAATTGAGAATTGAGAATTGAGAATTGATAATTGGGTTGTTAGGATGGGGATTTAAAAACGACCCTAACAACCATCCACCTGAACGGAGATCGCAAATTTATTTACTAATTACGGGCGGAGCCACCACTGGAGCGGAAGTAGTATTTGTCAGCCAACCAGCACTAAGAATCACCGTGAGTGTAATAAATACTAAAAACAGACCCCAAGTAATCCGATTGAGGTTGCTTTCGGCACTTTTGGTACTGCTAAATAACTGTGCCTGACCGCCGATTCCACCGATTCCATCACCTTTGGGGCTGTGCAATAACACCATGGCTGTCAAACCAAATGCGGACACAGACCAAATAATCTCAATAACAGTAACAATATCCATTCAACAAACTTAAATCTTCAATAGTCATCGATCTATTGTATCTCGATTCTTCGATCGCAGCGGCAACCATTTCAGCTAGCTCGATCGAGCATATTGACGATCGGAATAAAATGCCGTGATGGTAAGTGGGCAGGGCGGCTAATTGGCATTGCTACACCCTGCCCATATACCATCCTACACGCCTACTCGCATGGGCGATCGAGTCTGTTGAATCTCCACTAATGTCGGCACCACCATTGACTTACCAGTCATTTCCGGTGGTTGGGGAATCTGGAGAATCTCTAAAATTGTCGGTGCGAGATCGGCTAGTTTACCATCTTCTCGCAATACGACATCCGTACCGTGTCCGGGTAGTTGACGGCGTTCGCCTTCGACCAAAATCAGCGGTACTTGGCTGGTAGTATGTGCCGTCCAGGGATTATCGTTTTCGTCGCACATATATTCGGCATTCCCGTGGTCGGCAGTAATAATCGTCGTACCACCGACTTTGACTACGCCTTCGAGTAATTTGCCCAGACAATCATCGACAGCTTCGATCGCTTGAATTGTCGGTGCCATTTTTCCGGTATGTCCGACCATATCGGGATTGGCATAATTGACTACGATTAGAGCATAAGTCTGCTTGGCGATCGCGGCGAGGACGACATCAGTAACTGTTGCCGCCGACATCGCCGGAGCGCGATCGTAGGTACTCACTTGAGGACTGGGAATTAATTCTCGCTCCTCACCTGGGAGCGGTTCTTCCCTACCACCGTTAAAAAAGTAGGTGACGTGGGCGTATTTTTCGGTTTCGGCAACTCGAAATTGCCGTAAGCCTTGTGTCGCAACGACTTCACCCAACATATTCTGTAGCTGCTGCGGTTCAAAAGCGACTAATACGGGAAGAGTCGAATCGTATTGGGTAAACGTCGCAAACGTCAGCGGCGTAATTTGCGATCGGATGAACCCGGTAAACTTGGGACTGACGAGGGCGCTAGTAAGCTGTCTGGCACGATCGGGACGGAAGTTAAAGAAAATGACCCCATCACCCGATTCGATCGCACCTGGGGCGATTCTGGTGGGAGGGATGAATTCATCGGTTTTATCGGTGGCATAGCTCTGGGTCAGCACGGTAGTTGCATTTTGACCGCTACCAGCGCCAGGATCGGTCATCACGTCGTAAGCGAGCTTAACTCGATCCCAACGGTTATCCCGATCGAGGGCATAGTAACGACCGCTGACGGTAACAATTTTACCGACACCAATGGCGGCGATCGCGTCTTCAATTTTTTTGACGGCTAATAACCCATCGCGCGGATCGGTATCGCGTCCGTCAGTGATGACATGTATGCAAACTTCGGTCAGGTCAGATTTTTTGGCGAGTTTTAATAACCCGATTAAATGATCGAGATGGGAATGAACGCCACCATCCGAGCAGAGTCCGAGCAGGTGTAGTTTACTCTGACGAGCGCGGACATCTGCACAAACTTTGACTAGGGCGGAATTCTCTAAAATACTACCGTCGCTTACAGCATCAGAAATGCGGACTAATTCTTGGGGAACGATCCGCCCTGCACCGATATTGAGATGCCCGACTTCTGAATTGCCCATCTGACCATCAGGGAGTCCTACAGCGCGTCCAGATGTATTAATGAGTGTGTGTGGATAAACAGCCCACAAACTATCCATGTTCGGCGTTTTGGCTTGGGCGATTGCATTGCACTGGACATCGGGGCGATATCCCCAACCGTCTAGAATTACCAGCACCACCGGAGCTACAGGTGCTTGCACCATACTATTCTTTAGCCTTTTGTTGTTAAGAATAAGGTCGTGATTATCATAGCAGTTATTCGCAACTTTTTGCTGAGTAAACTGCTATTTGAGACTATTGAAATACCTGTGTGCAGGCAGTTTCATAGTTAACTTAATTTCACTTAGCTATTTTTTTTCAGTCAGTTCGCGGACTTTTTCAGTCAATCGCTCCGCCCAAAAGGCATTTCCTTGCTGTGGCTGCTGTCGATACAATTCGATCGCTTTGCGGTAATCGGCGATCGCGCCGTTGGTATCTTTCAACTCTAACTTAGCTTCGGCTCGATCGCGCTACCGATCTGGTTCGGTTGGCTCCAGTCCGATTAGCCGATCTAGGGCAATAATTTTGGTATATGCGGCTAACGCACCTGGCGCATCTCCTCGCGATTGCAGCCGTAGTGCCCGGAATAAGTGTACTTGAGTGTATTTCGGATCGAGCAAAATTGCCCGATCGAAGTCAGCCAGTGCTTGGGAAGCATTTTGATTACTATAAAAAATTCCGCCCCGAAAGAAATAAGCCTGGGGATTCTTGGGATCTAACTCGATCGATCGATTGAGATCTGCCAAAACTTGCGATCGATCGCCCAACATCTGATACACATTCGATCGCCAAAACAAGCAATCTTCATCATGTTTTTAAAAACCACCGCTCGCGTTGGCGTAGCCTCTCCTGTGGAGAATCGAGATACCTCGCACTCTTGGTAGATATTAGATAGTTGGGTTAATTTAGGTTTGGGTGGCAAATTCATCTGAACGAATGCCAATGTAGCTGTCGATCGGGGATAAATAAGTAAGATCGATTCGTTAGTATTAATCTGGATATATTTAAGGTATGATGTGTCCGAGCATTTTCAACTTAGACTAAATATCCATGAAATTTACCCCAATTTCCCTAACGATTGCGATCTCTAGTATTTGTATAGTGGCATTGCCATCTGCGACTGCTACCACCCCGACACAGCCCGAATTACGGCAGATTAATCTCATTGGTTTGTATGAAGAGGCTAGCCTCACTCCCGTTCAAAAGAATGGTAAATGGGGTTATGTCAATACCGCTAACAGACAGGTGACTAAGTTCATCTATGATGAGGCTGATTCTTTTTATGAAGGAATGGCTAAAGTCAGAGTTGGTAATAAATATGGATTTGTTAATATTGCTGGCAAACAAATTGTTCCAGCTAAATATGATGAAGCATATTACTTTGATAATGGCATCGCCCAAGTAAAGCTCAATAATAAGTTTGGCTTTATCAATCGAGCTGGAAAAGTTATCATCCCGCTAAAGTACGATGAAGCTGAAACATTTAGAGATAAAGACCAAAAAATTGCCTTAGTAAAATTTCAGGGTAAGTATGGATTTATCGATCGCACTGGCAAAGAAGCAATTCCCATAAAATTCACTAGTGCAAGTACCTTTTACGACCAAGATTTGACTTGGGTATCGATCGACAATAAGTATGGATATATCGATAAAACTGGTAAGCAAGTAATCGCACTGCAATTTGATGAAGATCAATCTTTTTTTGAAGGTACAGCCCGCATCAAAATTGGTGAGAAATGGGGCTACATCGATAAAAATGGCAAACAATTTATTCGTCCTCAATATGAAGAAGTCGAAGACTTTAGATTTGGATTGGCAATAGTCAAGCTTGATGGTAAAAGTGTATATATTGACAAAAATGCCAAAGTTATCTGGAATGGTGACGGTAAGTAATCGTTAATTACTTCCGAACCAGTTTCAAGTTAGACATTTAAAATGGATAGTGAATAGCTTGCACTGAGCGACAGATAAGACACCTTGTAGGGTGGGCACTGCGCACCATCAGGGTTTCAGATGATTCTAGTAGTTAAAATAATTGTGCCGAGCTACTTACATTGATGTAGTCATATTCTCCATCACGACACAATAAACCCGACTTCTATAGAAGTCGGGTTTATTTGCCAACCTAATTGAATTAATTAGACTTAGACGCTAACAGTAACTTTAGGCGACGGGTATACACCTTTAGCATACTTAGCTGCAAACTCTTCGAGCGATGCAGTTTTGATTTTGCTACCATTACCAGCAGACCAGAAAGCGTTATAACGTTCCGCACATACTTTCTGCATGTACTTAATCGAAGGCTTCATGAAGTGGCGCGGATCGAATTCTTCAGGCTTGCTGAAGAGAGCTTCGCGGACTGCTGCGGTGATGGCGAGACGGTTGTCAGTGTCGATGTTGACTTTCCGGACGCCGCATTTGATCCCTTTTTGAATTTCTTCTAAAGGTACGCCGTAAGTTTCAGGGATTTTACCACCGTACTTGTTAATCAGTGCGAGTAGATCTTCGGGTACCGAAGACGAACCGTGCATGACTAAGTGAGTATTGGGGAGACGGTTGTGAATTTCTTCAATCCGACTGATGGCGAGGATTTCACCAGTAGGTTTGCGGGTGAATTTGTAAGCACCATGGCTGGTACCGATGGCGACTGCTAGTGCATCTACACCAGTAGCTTCGACAAATTGGACTGCTTCATCGGGGTCGGTGAGCAATTGGTCGTGAGACAACGCACCTTCAAAACCGTGTCCGTCTTCATCTACGCCCAACCCGGTTTCGAGCGAACCCAAGCAACCGAGTTCGCCTTCGACGCTGACGCCGATCGCGTGCGCGACTTCGACGACTTTACGGGTAATATCAACGTTATATTCAAAACTTGCTGGCGTCTTGGCATCAGCTTCTAATGAACCATCCATCATGACGCTAGTAAAACCCTGTTTCATTGCTGAGTAGCAAGTTGCTGCGCTGTTACCATGATCTTGGTGCATGGCAATGGGAATATTGGGATATGTTTCCACTGCTGCTAGGACTAGGTGACGCAGGAATGCTTCACCAGCATAGTTTCTCGCGCCGCGAGATGCTTGTAAGATGACTGGGCTATCGGTTTCTTGAGCAGCCTGCATGATTGCTTGGATCTGCTCCATGTTGTTGACGTTGTATGCGGGGATACCGTAGCTATTTTCAGCCGCGTGATCCAGCAAAAGCCGCAATGGGACGAGTGCCATTAGAAATTCCTCCTATAATTTAAATCTTTTTGTCTTGTCGTTGCTTGGTTGATTTTCATGGTCGGGAAACCCGACCGAAAATCAATCCGCTTTTTTATTCGGGGGGAACCCCCGAATAAAAACGCCGCAGTATTCGATCGCTCCTCGTTGGCAAAAGCGTTCCGAAGGCAGGTCGGCTATTTAACGATCTTTTTTTAACTAAAGATACTTTACCAAAGATCTGTGAGTATCGATACTCCCTTGGTAATAAAATTAGTCAAGATGCTAAAATTAATGCCCGCTCGGATACAACAAAGCGATCGAGTTTTGGCAACAGGCTAACTCGATCGCTATTTAGTTGGGTACATGGGACGCCCGAGGGTCGAACTCGGGGCCAGTCGGTTAAAAGCCGAATGCTCTACCACTGAGCTAGCGTCCCTCAAGGTCTGTGTAAATCAGACCTTTACTAAGATAACACGGACTTTTAATTTAGCGCAAGTTTTATTTAGGCA
>NZ_JANMZA010000370.1:0-1559 GCF_031382685.1 Chamaesiphon sp. OTE_8_metabat_110
TAGGTGTCTAGATGAAGCAAGTAGACAAAAGCATCAAAATTAGCCAATATCTACAAATAAACATTCCTGCTCGATAGCATGAGCATAGGTACTCAATAGCACTCGTTTATCGTGTCCAGTCTGTTCTGCCAATGCGATAAAGTTAGCCCCGTTATTGAGGGCGTGGGAGATAGCAGAATGTCGAATCTTGTAAGGACTCCGATATTCAATCTGGCAACTTTCTAGAATGGTTTTCCAAGCCCTGGCTCTAAATCGATGATCGTTAATTGGTAAACCCTTGGGACTAGGAAAGACTAGATCTTCAGGATTGGGCTTTAGGCGATTTCGTCTGTCTCCCAGCATCGATATTACTGTTGGGGATAGCTGAATGGTGCGAGTTTTCCCCGTCTTCGTGCCCTTGTGGTTCTGGTGCCCACGGCTAATGGATTCACCGATCCAAGCTGTTGAGAAGTCCGCGCCCAAATGTTTCCATCTCAAACCCGCCGCCTCTCCAAACCGACAAGCGGTGTGGGATAGGAAAATTACAAATTCGGTGTAATGGTAGTAATGGGGATGTGCTTTAAATGCAGTAACGATCGCTTGAAGTTCGGCAATAGTGAAGGGTTTATTTTGTTGTCTAGATTGCCCACCCTTACCCCGCGAACGCGCTCGATCGAGGCATTCCGACCAAGGGTTAATCTCAGTCGTATGATACTTGCCCTTGGCCCATTCCCAGCAAGCCTTGAGATCGAATAGACGTTCTTTGATCGTTCCATCTGATACAGCCTCGGACCAGCGCGAAATCGCATCTTTAGCCACAGATTCAGTTACTTTTTCTGCTGGCTTATCCCCCAATAATTGCTTGAGCTTGGAAGCAATGCCCTTTAGTCGATCGAGTGAACTGCGAGATAGTTCTCGATCTTGCGCTCTGTAATCTGCATATAGCTCAAACAGTCTTGCCGCAGTTATCGCAGTTGGATTCTTCCCCAGAGTGCGAGGTTTGTACCGGAGTAGAGTATTGTCAAAGTTCCCGTAGGCAATATCTTTCTGGATTTGGGCGATCTTTTGATTGGCGTTAGATATCCCGACAGGATTGTTGTGTTTTGGCAAACTAAAGCTATATGGCTTCCCATCGTGGGTAAACCTTACTAGTAGGCTGTTGCCGCGTTTCTCGATGTGCATAAAAACAGTGGGTGAAATGGTGGGTGATATACCGACCAAACCAGTCAAAACAGCACGATATTTAGTGTGGGTAGACAGCAAAAATCAGCTCTTAGAACATGGTTTGTTTTCTAAAAGCCTTACCAGCAGTATGTCTCAACCCTATGAACGTACCCCGACTCGAACGGGGGGCCTCATCGATGTCAACGATGCGCTCTAACCAACTGAGCTATACATTCTTATAGTCCCTAAATTTAGCATAGAAAACTTGTAAAAGTCAATACTCGATCGATGTTGTCCAACTACAGCTTCAAATCGGTAGTCAGGAGATGTCAGATAGTCAATTGTCGATTGTCAATGCTAAGATGGTTGAATGTCTCCAAGGTTGGCCGATCGGTTTAGGCAGCGGACTCATAATC
>NZ_JANMZA010000452.1:0-7797 GCF_031382685.1 Chamaesiphon sp. OTE_8_metabat_110
GCATTACTAAAGATGCAAAATCCCATCCCCCCAGATGGCTCTGCATGGTGCCCAGGCGGACGCGCTAGCACAAATGCAGGTTCGCCAGTGAAAGCCAAATCGACCCCATCCAGCCACGCATTGACAGCCAAGAGTGCAACATCATAAGTTCTGGTAGAGACGGGTGTATCGGGATCGATCGATCCGCCGTTTTGACTGAGCTGCTGTACAGACTGGATATATTCAGTTGGGTGAATTTTCTCGATCCAAGGTAATGGCGATCTCACTCGTACAGGTGTCGGCTCTCGCCAATCGAGTCGATCTGCCGATTTAGATCTTTCTAGTGCTGACTTAATTGCTGTCAGTCGAGCTGGTTTTTCGGGATGAAAGGCTCCGGTTTCGTGTAATAAAAATTCGTCTGAATAGATAACTGGGAACATAAACTAAATAATTGTTTATCTTGCCGACTTCGAGCAATGAGACAATTTTCACAAGCCAAGTGGGTACTCTTAATTTAACAGACTAGAGGAAAATTGGGATGCTCAACCGTGAAGATGCGATCTTAGAATTAACAGGCAGTGCGGGTGTTTATAGCTATGGGATGATCGTTCCTGGCTTTTGGGGTCGGACGACGCTGCAACTCCAGCCGACTCGATTGGTCGAAAAGACTCAAAAAATAATTGCTCGGCGGCACTGTGCAGTTTTACTAACTCAAATAGATTCTGTTGAGATTGTTGAAGAGGGCAATCCACTTTTATTGACGATCGGTATTCTAACTATCTCTTTGATGGTTGGTTTTATCTTTATTATTTTGTATTTTGTACTTAAAAATAAATACTTAGCAGTTCGGAGTGGAAGTAACGTTCAACTAGTAATGCTTAATAGTGCAAATACAGAAAGAGCGCAGCAGTTTATGAATGCCGTACTAAAACAGGCAGAAGGACTTCAGCCTCAACGGTAAAAAGTCAGTCATCATAATTTATATCGCCTCAAAATTGACTGGGAAGGGGACTTAAATCGGGACTGAGGCATATTGCAGCACTTCCAATACCTGCACCGAATCGCAGATATAGCTCCCCGCTTCCCAGGCAGCCTTTTGTGTTCCTACAGCCCAACCGCGTTCGGCGATAGTGCCCACCCACTACCGCTGCGCGTGGTAATTTGGCATTGGCAAGCGGTAAGTCGGGCGGAGATTGGCGTTCACGGAGTGTCTCCGAAAGAGAATCGCGGGTGCAATATTTCAGACATTCAGCTATCATCAGCTAAAACGATCGCCACAATAGTATTCTAAGACTATTAACTCCCGATCGATAATTCATCAATTCTGCCTGATGGTCATTTATTTTGTCTTCTTGACGATTTCTGCTGCTACCTATGCGCTCTTTAGTTTGGGCTTAAACCTCCAGTGGGGAGTCACTGGGCTGATTAATTTCGGACATGTGGCATTTATGGCGATCGGTGCCTATTCTACCGTGTTACTGTCGTTGCAGGGCGTACCGATTCCGATCGCCGTTGCGGTTGGGGCTGGTTTATCGGCATTATTGGGGCTGCTGATTGGGATGTCTACGCTGAGACTGCGCGAAGACTATCTGGGAATTGTCACGATTGGCGTGTCGGAATTAGTCCGCTTGGTAGCCAAAAATGAAAAATGGTTGACGAAAGGTACCTTCGGCGTTCAAGGCTATCCCAAACCGTTTGATTTTAATCCTAATTATCCTAGCAAAATCTTCTTTATTATCTGGTTGACAGCAATTTGTGGGTTGGCATTATGGCGATTATTATTGTGGATGCGTGTCGAAAATAACCGCCTAATTAGCGGTGCGATCGCGATTATTTTTGTATTGACTGTGAATGTATGTGGATCTTTAGCTCTCTATGGTGCTTTACCGCCGTACTATCGATATGATTATCGAGCGGGTTTGATGCTGCTAACTTTGACGACATTAACAGTGGTTTATATCGGCTTAGAAAAGTTGGTGCATTCACCGTGGGGACGCATTCTCAAAGCGATTCGCGAAGATGAAGAAGTGCCCAAGGCTTTGGGTAAAAATGTTTTTTGGTACAAACTTCAAGCTTTCATGCTCGGTGGCGCGATCGCGGGTATTGCTGGCGCTTTTTATGCTTGGCAATTTAGTGTGTTTCCAGATAACTTTGAGCCGCTGCTGACATTTAATGCTTGGATTATTATCATGTTAGGTGGTGCGGGTAATAATCTCGGGACGGTGATTGGCGCGATTATTTTCTGGGGCTATTCTGAGGTGACGCGGACTGAATTATTTAAGAATATATTTCGGGCTATGAACCTGGATGATACTCAGCAAGGGGCATTTCGGGTGATGATTATCGGTCTAATTTTGATGTTGATTATGATACTACGTCCGCAAGGTATTTTGGGTAATAAAGAAGAACTGACTTTGGGTAAGTAATTAATTAATAATTAATAATTGATAAATACATTTTTATATGTCTAACAACTATATCCCGATGTCTACTCAACCATTACTCGCCGCCAAAGGACTATGTAAAACTTTTGGTGGTATCAAAGCGGTACAAACAGCCGGAATCGAAGTCGCTACTGGAAGTATTACGGGTTTGATCGGCCCGAATGGAGCGGGTAAAACGACCTTTTTTAATCTCCTATCCAATTTTATTAAAGCCGATTCCGGTCAAATCGAACTTAACGGTCAAAAAATCCATAATTTACAATCCCATCAAATCGCAAGATTGGGGATGGTGAGAACTTTTCAAGTTGCTAAAGCGCTCTCGCGAATGTCAGTATTGGAAAATATGTTACTAGGAGCAAAAGATCCAGCAGGTGAGAAAATCTGGCAAGTATTATTCCAACCAAACTTAGTTAAATCCCAGCAACGAGAAGCAAAAGAAAAGGCGATGTCGATCCTCAATTCCGTAGGATTGAGTACCAAGGCAAATGATTATGCAGGTGGACTTTCGGGCGGACAGCGCAAGCTGCTGGAAATCGGTCGCGCTTTGATGGCAGATCCGAAATTAATTTTATTAGATGAACCCGCTGCGGGTGTCAATCCGCGCTTGATTGAAGATATTTGCGGGCACATTCTCAATTGGCGTAAAGCTGGTTTAACATTCCTAATTATCGAGCATAATATGGACGTGATTATGACATTGTGCGATCGCGTATGGGTACTCGCTGAAGGGACTAATCTCGTCGATGGTACGCCCAATAAAGTTCAGAACGATCCCCGAGTAATTGAAGCTTATTTAGGGATTGATTAGATGCAATCCATGTTTGTGTTTGTTGGGCTTACGCAACAAACACAAACATGGATCGCCATCAGCCGATACAACATCATTGTGAGAGACAATCCTAGTCTCCGGGATTGCAATCTTGGTATGACCAGGGTATAACTAGATTATAATGATGCTAGGTAATCCAATTATGAAAACGGCTATTTCTTTGCCAGACTCAGTTTTTGCCGAAGCTGAAGCCCTCGCGCAACAGTTAGGACTTTCCCGCAGTGAACTTTACTCAACGGCGTTACAAGCTTATCTATCAAAATACAATCGTCAACAGATATTGAGCAAATTAAACAATATATACAGTGCAGAATCTTCCGATCTCGATCCGACGATCGCCACTATGCAATTTATGTCTTTACCGCGTGAGGAATGGTAATGTACCGAGGCGAAATTTGGTGGGCAAATCTACCAGAACCAGTAGGCTCGGAGCCTGGATACAATCGCCCTGTTTTAGTGATTCAAGATGACACGTTTACTCAAAGCAACATCAATACCGTTATTGTGGTGATTATCACATCCAATCTTAATTTGGCAGCAGCTCCAGGTAATGTGTTGTTGCCAAGAGCTGCATCGGGATTACCAAAAGATTCTGTTGCAAATGTATCTCAGATTCTCACGTTAGACAAAAAATTCTTGGTAGAGAGAATTGGTTCGCTGCCAGATGAATTGCAATTAGAGGTAGACGATGGTGTCAGAACTATTCTGCATTTGTAGTTTCTTTATCGTTGGCGTAGCCGCGCCGAGAGGTAATCTCTAGTTCCGATTATTTGCTAAAACACTCACGTAACTTTTGTTGTGTGTCCCTGCAACTAATTTAAGTTGCTGTAGGCACAGCCTCATCTTAGGGACGATCGCCTATAGATTGAGAGATCTTAGAATAGGTTCTATAAACATACTAAAAGCCGATCGATCTTCATCCTCTCGGACAAAGATCGATCGGCTTTTAGCTTAGACTTCCAGGCTATGGAGCGAGGTAGGTGTACTGCGAGAGACTGTGTTCGTAGTTTTGCAATAGGCGTTGAGCTTCCGAAATCTCGATCCGATTTTCGAGCAGCGCTTGTTCGGCTTTTTGCCGAATACTCTCAATCAGATCTTCGACATCATATTGGACGTAGCCGACAACTTCTTTCATCGTGTCACCCTTGACAACGTGTTCGATCTTGTAGCCTTTGGGGGTGAGTTTGATGTGGACGGCATTGGTGTCGCCAAAGAGATTGTGCAGATTGCCCATGATCTCTTGATAGGCACCGCCGAGAAATAGCCCTAAATAATAGGGTTTATTCGCTTCTAAGGGATGCAGTTCGAGGACGTGTTTGACATCCTTGAGGTCGATGAACTGGTCGATTTTGCCATCGCTGTCGCAGGTGAGATCGGCGAGGATACCGCGACGCACGGGTTCTTCCGCCAAGCGATGAATCGGCATGATCGGGAAGAGTTGATCGATCGCCCAACTATCGGGTGCGGATTGGAATACCGACAGATTGATATAGTAGATCGACGCCATGATTTGTTCGAGTTCTTCCAAATCTTCGGGCATATATTCCTCGCGTTTGGCGATATCGAGGATTTTTTTACAACAAGCCCAATACAGTTGTTCGGCACGCGATCGCTCTGTCAGGGTGAGATAACCAAATTTAAAGCGGCTGAGGGCTTCGTCTTTAAACTGGTTGGCATCATAGAACGCTTCGCGGAAGTTCTCGGGGTTGATGCTCTCGTAGGTTTCCCACAGATTGCGGACGATCTGATGTTCGGTAGTAGTACTTACGGGTGGTAAGTCAGTCCGGACTTCACAGGTACTCAGAACGTCAAAAATTAGTACGGATTGGTGCGACGCGATCGCGCGTCCGCTTTCACTAATTAAGGTGGGGACGGGAATATTTTTCTCACCACATGTCTCGCGAACTTCGGCAACGATATCGTTGGCGTAGTTTTGGAGGTCATAGTTTTTGGAAGCGTGGAAGTTGGTTTGGGAGCCGTCGTAGTCGATCCCCAAACCGCCGCCGACGTCGAGATATTTCATATTCGCGCCCAGTTGGACGAGTTCGACGTAGATTTTGCTAGCTTCGCCGATCGCATCTTTGATTACCGAGATCGAGGAGATTTGCGAGCCGATGTGGAAGTGCAGCAGTTGCAGTGAGTCGAGCATATCGACGGCTCTAAGCTTATCCACCACCATGATGATTTCGGGGACTGTCAGCCCAAATTTGGCACGATCGCCGCTAGAAACGCCCCAGCGACCGATGCCTTTGGCGTTGAGCTTGGCGCGGACGCCGAGATTTGGCTTGATGCCGAGCGATTGGGCGACAGCGATCGCCATGTCCACTTCTTCGATTTGTTCGAGGACGATAATCGGCATTTGACCCAATTTCTGCGCGAGCATCGCCATTTCGATGTATTCGCGGTCTTTATAGCCGTTGCAAATTAGTAACGAACCAGGATTGTCGAGCATGGCGATCGCGATCGTCAGCTCGGGCTTGGAACCTGCTTCAAGACCAAACTGGTAGGGCTTGCCAAACTTGACGAGATCTTCGATCAGGTGCTTTTGTTGATTGCACTTGACGGGGAACACCCCTTTATAAATGCCAGCGTAGTTATAACGCGCGATCGCCTTAGCAAAGCAGGAATTTAGCCGCTCGATCCGGTGTTCTAAGATGTCTGAAAACCGAATCAGCATCGGCAGTGCCAAATTGCGTTGCTGGAGCGATGTGACTAGCTCATAGAGGTCTAGAGAGCCACCGCGATCGCCTTGAGGAGCTACAGTGACGTGTCCTGCGGCATTAATTGAGAAGTAAGGTTCGCCCCAGCCCTGAATCCGATAGAGATTCTCACTATCTTCGATCGTCCAAGGTGCCTTTGGCTGTTCAGCTTGTTGCGGCTGTTTTTTACCCACTGGTGCTTTATCCTGACGATCTACGGTATTTTTCAAGAGTTGATTCAATTCCGCAGCTACGTTTGCATCTGGTAGCTCTAATTCCATATTTTTTTCTGCCACTGCCTATCCCATTTTTCCTATCGGATAAATTCCCGTCTGCAATTTTAACGCATTATTCGAGGGTCGCTCGATCGTTTTAATGCACTTATCTATGTATAAGATACCCATCGCTCGCACGAAACTAGCTCGATCGGATATTTACTCACATTATAGATATTTCTGGCGATCGCGATGTTCCCTCAAATGGATGATTTCACAGCTTAATTCCCAATGCTTTCAGGGTCATCGGGCCGACCGAACCATCGGCACTCAAGCCTTTTTGGAGCTGAAACTTAGCGACTGTCGCTTGGGTATCGCGATCGAACACACCAGTAACGGGGGTCGGGAATCCGGCATTGGTAAGGCTCTGTTGAATCCGGTTGACGATCGATCCGCTATCGCCCAGCCGAAAGACGGTAGTAGTGCCAAAACCCGCGATCGGACAGCGATCCATTCTCGCGGCGGTTTGGTCGCCGAAGCTACCATCGACGGTCATCCGATCGCTGGGATTGTATTTATTCCAGAGGGTCTGAAAAGCTTTCACGCCCAAGTTGCCAACGTCATCGCGACCGCTATTTTCAAAGAAATGTACGGGATCGTTACCACCCAACCACTGCCATCCATGCGCCAGTAGATAGGGTTTCCAGGCATTATAATTGCTGACATCGATCGCGCGACCATCTTCATGATTGCTATTGCCCGGTTTAGCGGCTTGGGGAATTAATTTGGGATCGCGACGGAAGACGCGATAGAGGACGTGTTGCTGAGCGACGGTGCGATAAGCCGAGTTGATTGTCATTTTGAGATTGGGTTGCTTGCTGGTACCTTCCCGCAACGCCGCTCGCAAGCTTTCTCTGGGTTCGGCTTGGAGATAGAGATTTAGGTGCGCTTCGTTGGTACTGCTAATCCCCCGGAGACTTTCAAAGTTAATCAAGATCCCGGTTTGTAATGTGTTCATTTGGGCGATAATCTGCCGACTCAAACCGCTAACGCGTCCGGTATCGACGGTGCGGGATTGAATCATGGTCTCGATCGCCTCTTTTACTGTTGTCATGGGAATAGGGGATAGGGGATAGGGAATAGGTTTTAGGCTTTAGGCTTTAGGCTAGACTTTAGGCTTTAGGCTTTGGGCTTTAGGTTTGAGGAAATACCAGCATTTCTTAGTCTCCCAACTCCCAACTCCCAACCCAAATAAATTAATTTAAATTCATCCCGATCAGGGTGGAGAGTGTGTGGATATAGGAGTGGTAGATGCACCCTGATTATTCGTCCCTGACTTGCCGATTGGTAAGTTGGGGCTTTTTCTTGGGAATTAATTAATTATTTAAATTCATCCCGATAAGGGTAGGGAGAGAGTGGATATAGGAGTGGTAGATGCACCCTGATTATTCGTCCCTGACTTGCCTATTGGTAAGTTGGGGCTTTTTCTGGGAATTAATTAATTATTTAATTTTGTCCCGATAAGGGTGGAGAGAGTGTGGATATAGGAGTGGTAGATGCACCCTGATTATTCGTCCCTGACTTGCCAATTGGTAAGTTGGGGCTTTTTCTTTGAATTAACTAATTATTTA
>NZ_JANMZA010000556.1:0-2284 GCF_031382685.1 Chamaesiphon sp. OTE_8_metabat_110
GTAATAACTCGGTCGAGTTATTGATTGAGGCGTTCGCTGGTAATTTTATCGGCTTTGAGTTGGGATACTAGTTCGCGAGCGGTACTTTCTTGGGCTTTGAGGCGGATGTATTCTTCTGGTGATGCGGCTTCGGCAATTTGGCGATCGAGGAAGTCTAATTCGGCTTCGAGTTTGATTAGTTGAGTTTGGAGTTTAACTACGAGAGCGCGATCGCGATCGATCTCGGATTTTAGCAGCGTATCTAAATAGCTTATTGCTTCTGGATCGGCGGCTAACCAAGCGGGTGGATCTAATTCAGCCGCCTGCTCTAAGCTATGATTTTCGCTAGTTAAAAAGGTTTGAATTTCCGAAATTGTCTCTACTGAGAGCGATTGGTGGTGGAGAAAATCGAGCAACCGCCGATCGCGATCGACTAATAGATCGAGCGCGGCTGTGCCTTGTTGATGGCGCAATTCGAGCGCGGCTTGCGATCGCGCTTGAGTCAATAATGGGGTAATTAGAGCCAAGGGCAAACTACCTGCTGCAAGCTGGCATAAATCCTGACGGTGCCGATCGATTTGGGTTTGAATAGCTTTTGACTCTAGCTCCAATTCTTTGCCTTGAGCGGCGATTTTGCCCCCTTCGAGAATGAATTTATCAAAGGCTTGTCCTTCGCGCTCGATCGCGGTCTCTAGCTTAAGTTCGATCTGCTCTATTTCTCGCTCGACGGTGGCTGATTCGAGCTGTTGAAGATCTAGTTTGGCTTCGATCGTCTCGATCGCTTCTAATTGACTTTTAGTTGCCAGATCGCGCCGTTTTCTGGTTACTAATACATCTAAATCTGCTGCTAATCTTTCAGCTAGTTCTAATCCTAATAATGATTGAATTGCATCAAAGACACCAACGGGCGGTGTTTCCTGTTCGGCTAATTCCTTGACCTGCTCGCCATCAAATAGAAATAGATTAGAAATACCGAGTGGTAAGAGATTTTCAATGTACTCATCCCATGTATTCAACAGAGTTTTATCTGCCCAATCATTGACTAAAATCCCTAAAGTATCCTTACCATCCTTGGGATTGCGCTCCCAATACCGGACGATCCGAATATCGCGCAAGTCCCCATCTTCCGCAACTTGAAATGCTAATTCGACTCGGGCTTTTTCGGTAGGGAGGGTATGACGACTGACGCACTGATCGAGAAAATCACCGTAACTCAAACTCCCCCGCGTCGAACACTGAGCGCGCGCACCGTAGAGTGCGAGCCTCATCGCATCCATAATCGTTGTTTTACCACCGCCATTCATTCCCCCAATCAAAATAATCGGACGGCTATCTGCGGAAAGATCCGGTAATAAATTAAGGGTGTTCCTACCTAAGTAAGAACCAAAGTTTTCTAGTACCAGTTCGCGAAATAGCATAGTCAGTGGGAGTGAGGAGCGGGGAATGATGCACGCTCGTCTGTATCATCATACGAGATCGGCTAAATTAGGGAGATGGGAGTGAAAAGAGATACCCAGTAGTGGGACGACACGACTAAAACTGTGGGCATTCATAACGCTGAAAAATACAATGAGTAACATTTTGAGCGATCGCTTTACCCACATTTTTAGTAGTGTCGAGCCAGTAGCCAGTAGGGTGGGCACTGCCCACTATCTAGGTTTTAGGCAATATCCATTTAATAAATATTTGCTCCAACCTACTTAGATCGTTATACGAGATCGACCAGATTAGTATCTTTCTCTAGCAGGCAAGCATGACCGCTCCAGGGTAAGAAAGTCGTTTTTGACTTGGGAAGTTGTTGGTGGAGAAAACGCACCTCTAGCACCGAAGGAAGCAGCCTGTCGTGTTCGCCAGCAATCAGCTCGACGGGGATATCGACTAGTGCTGGTAATACTGAATCGATCCGAAACTGTCGCAATAAACTCAGTCGCCACGCCGCTGTCTGCGGTTGGACGGAGAGCATCGCATCGATCAGGTTTTGACGATCTTCAGGCGTGACTCGATCGGCATTGGTGAGAAAATTGGCGAGAATCCGCGTGGATAATGGATACATATTATCTGGCAACAGACTGGAGAGTGCGCTCCCTTCGGTCAACCACGGCAACCGCACGAATGATGAGGCGGGATTGATGAGGATCAGTTTCTCGATGTTTTTAGCCATCCTACTGGCAACCTGCATTGCCCAGCAGGCACCGAAAGACTCGCCGCATAAATACAGTTGACGTCCTTCAGGTAGCTCAGTAATGATACATTGCATCGATCGATCTACCAGGCTGTGCCAATCGCTGCGGTCGTCGCTGGCGAT
>NZ_JANMZA010000566.1:0-6763 GCF_031382685.1 Chamaesiphon sp. OTE_8_metabat_110
ACTCAATCCGCCTTGGCGTAATAATTTTTTCCCTCGATCGATCCGACATCTCAAAATATACTGATGGGGCGAAAATCCGATCGATTGTTTGAAGCGTTGGGAAAAGTAGTGTGGACTCAGTTGGACTAATTGAGCCAGTTCATGCAAACTGAGATCGCGACTGAGATAAGTATCGATATAGTCTACGACTCGTTCTAGTTGTGCTGGAGCTAATCCACTGTGATAGGTAGGAAGTGCATAATTCTGGACGGAATAATGCTGTAACAGGTGCATTGTCAGCGCATCGAGCATCGATTCTGCATAAAGGCGGCTCAAACAGCCAGGATGTTCGAGTGCGTGTTTGAGCGAGATCCCGATCCGATCGATCGTCGGATCGCTAGTCGCAAAGTGAGGAATCAATTCTAAGGAATCACGCTCTAGAGTTAAATTGAGCGTATCGAGGATGACTTGCGGCTCTAAGCCGACGACAATTGCGCCACCACCGCGATTCCACTCGGCATAATGCCAAGTATCTGCTGGAATGACAACCGTATCCCCGCGCCTGACTATTTCGCGGCGCAATTTACCATCGATCCAGCGTTCGGCGGTAACTGGGGCGGGTAAATCGATAAAAATGCCCAAGCCGTGCTGTTTGGATAAAATATTTGGTGTCGTTCCGGGTGGAAAATAGTCGTAAGCAACGAGCAGATCGTCTAATTGGCTAGAGATACTACTAATCAATGGAGATCGGTCAAAGATTTGCTGGTAGCCAGCTTCCCCTGATGCTTTAAAATCTACAATCGTTGATGGTCGATCGGACATAAATTCCGCACTCCGCATTTCAACTTTTAAGGAGTAAACTATGATAACCACTCAAGCTCAAATCATCGAACTAGAAGAGCGGCTCAGACAAGCAATGCTGGGTTCTGATGTCGTCGAATTAGATGCCTTAATTGCGCCCGAACTGCTGTTTACAAATCATCTAGGGCAACTTGTTAGCAAACAGGAAGATCTTGATGCTCACCGCTCTGGACAATTTAAGTTTACCGAACTTACACCATCAGAGCGACAGATTCAACTGAATAACGGGTTCACCGTTGTTTCTGTTTTAATGCACATAGTCGGCAGTTATGAAGGTACCCCAGTCGAACAAGATATTCGATTTACCCGTGTTTGGGCGATCTCTACTAGTGGCTCGATCCAAATTATTGCAGGTCATACTAGTGAGATTCGATCGCAGCAATCTTAAAATGAGGTAATATGCCAAAATCGACGATCGAGTATTGGAATCCATTAGATCGAGTAAATCAAAACCTGTGGAAACCGCTCCCAGGGCTTGCAGAAATGGTCGAAGAACTGACTTTGAGCATAGATACTGAAACTGGTGAATACACCCGTTTAACTCGATTTTATCCTGGTGCTGACACGACTAATTTTGGTGCAAAAAGTCATGCTTATCCTGAAGAAATTTTAATTATCAGCGGTCGTCTTTACGATTTAGCTTTCGACATGTGGCTGGAGACTGGACATTATGCCAGTAGACCACCTGGAGAGATTCACGGGCCATTCACAACCGATCTTGGTTGTGTAGTGTTGGAGATCTCTTTTCCAAATCGAGTCCAGGCATAGTGAGTGGAACTTCAGGATCGAAAACATTCGTTCGCGTATCGCGATGCACTGAGCTTGTCGTTGGCGATAGCCTGCCGTAGGCACAGTGTCGGCTCTGTCGAATCGATGTCTGTCAGCCCAGTTAAGATCGGTTACACCATTGACTAGATCGATCGAGTGTAGCTATGTTTGGCACCAACTGGGAAAAAGTCTGGATCGCCCATTGGTTTGAGAGTTATCTGTGGCTGTTGATATTCAGTCGGGACATAGTTAGCAAACTCACTATTCAATCGCCGTAACTGTTCCAAGATCGACTGGGAAATACTCTGAGCCTTATCCAGATCTGCATCGACCCCAGGAGCTAACTCCACCGCCACCGACAAAAATTGAGCGCGATCCTCATCTTCAATTATTTGCATCACAAACTTACCAGTCACCCAATCTCGAACTATTGGTTGTTCTAAACCAACCGCAATATTTTCAGGATAGAGGTTCGCACCAAAGTAAGAAATTGCAAATTGCGATCGACCAAACACATACACAAAGGGCAAGGCATGGACACCTCGATCTTTTGCCAGTAATGCCAACGGGTCAAAACCCCAATCTTGGAGGAATTGGAGCATCGTTGCATAGCTAATAATGCCCCCAGTATCGGCGATATGATAGCGAATCAGTGGCACCCCATTATCGCCAGAAAATAACAGCGTACCCTCATGAACTTCAAAAAAGCGGCTGGTCGGATCGTACTGCACCAGCGTCGGGAGGCGGGACTCGCCAAACAATTGCCGCGCAGCATCTGGATGGGTCGCGAGAAACCGCCGAATACAAATCGATAACGGGGTTTCATGCCCCAACACCCCCGCATCGGCGGTACCTAATAAAGATGCCGAATCATAGCAATAATCGATCGAACCGAGCCGTTGTCCCACCAACAATCTCCATTCTTCGCTGAAAACTTCCCCTGCCATCACCAATTTGACAGCATAATCCGACCACCGCACGCCTTGTTGAATGCCAGTATCCACCACATCTTTCAAAAAAGGTGGATAGCCCAGTAAGACTATTTGCTCGAACTGCGCCCCCAGTGCCTGCACGACGCGCAAAATTTCGGTCTTGTTGTTTCCTGGCGTAATTACCGCGATCTGGTACCCCTTACTCGCCAGCCACCGACAACAAGCGGCGGTATACATGCTACCCACCCAAGTCCCCAAAGCAAAGCAAATCACCGCCAAAGTGGAACGGCGATCGGCTTGAAAGCTTTCTCGAAAGATATACTCAAATCTAGTGGCAATTTCTAACTCATCGCCGATCTGGCGCGGCCAGCAGGTTGGTTCGCCTGTAGAGCCAGAAGATACTGCCAGCATGTCGCAAGTCGATAAGCTGCCAGCCCGACAAATTTCGGCGAGCGGATATTGCTTGATATAATTGGCTTTAGTTACCAGTGGTAACTGTTGAAATGCCGCGAGCGTCTGAATCGAGGCAGGATTGATGCCTTGCACTTGCAGGAACTGTCGATAAGCTGGTACCGAATCGACGACGGTATGAAACAGATCGATTAGATGAGCCTCCAAATCTGTAGCGATCGCTCGCTGTAGATTCACGTCTAAAGGTTCGGACAAAAAAGTTTGGAGCTTGGTGAGTAACGGTATCGATTTCATGGCAAAAGTCCCAAAATTAGGTTGAGAATTTATTGGATTAGAATCGTAGGCTTAGTCTCAATTTACGAGGTACTAAAACGAGGTTCAAACTCATAGGGAAACTCATGATGAATTGGCAGCTCTGGCAATCGATCTCAATCCCCAGAAAACCAGAATGCTACCGATTCCAAACCATAGCGAGGGAATTTCTTGTAAAGCTACAGATGTAAATAACACCGCAAACATTGGCTCTAGGAGCAATATTGCCGTTGTCAGGACGATCGGTAACTTTTGAGCCGCCACTGTGTAACAAAAAAATGGCAACGCCGTAGAAAAGATTCCTAACCCTAATAATACAAAGATTTCCTGTCGCTCGATACTAGTTTCCAGCAATAGTTTCGTAAAGAAAATCGTACAAAATGGAAATAAAACACCTCCTAATAAACAAGTCATAAATACAATATTTATCGATTTGGGTGCAATTCCTCGATCGGTAAAAGTATCAAATAAAACCGTGTAAAGTGTGACCATAGCAGCCGCACCTAACGCTAACAGGTAGCCTAATATTGTTTGCCAAGAGATGGCTCGATCGCTAGAGAACTGAGGAAGTAGAATAATAATCACTCCAGCCGTAGCTATTAAAATACCCCAGCCCTCACTTCGTTTGATGTCTAAGCGCATGACATATTTGTAGGCAATAATAAACAAAGGTGAAGTCGTAAATAATAATGTAACTTCCCCCACGGGTGCCATCTGAAATGCCGTAGTGCCCAGAAAGGAAGACCCTATCGCCAGCAAACTCAGCCACCAGATCGGTGGAATGCGGAGGGAGCGAGTAAGATCTTGTTGGATACTTGGCACCAGTAAAACGATCGGCAACATTGCAGCCGTGGCGACGAGAAAGCGACCTGCGAGGACGGCAAAAGTAGACCAACCAGGCAGCCAGCGGACGAAGATGCCCACTAGCCCCCAAGTAGCCGCAGCCAAAAGTGCTGCCATTAAGCCAATGCTGTTAGGTTTGGGTTGAGTTATGTGCTTCATTTTCCTAAAATCTGGAACTGTTGAGGAACGGATTCAGTTAAAATCGAACCATCGCGATCGAGAGCCTGGACGCGCCAAGTCAATAATTTATTAGTCTTCTGTTTGAGCCAAGGCGGTGCGGTATAAGTAGTGCGTTCCGATGATAATAGAGCTGATAAAATTACGCGATCTTTATCCTTGATTTCTAACTTATAACCTCGTGCATTACTAATTCCCTGCCAGCTAAATCTAAGAGTTTGTCCAACTGCAATTTTACGATTGGCTAAGGGTTCGATCGGAGTAATTTTATCGACATTAGCAGTCATAAAATAACGAAAAACAGGCATCGAAAAACCTGCAACACCGCCACTATTAACGATGCCAGTACCAATACTCGAATCACCCTCTTTATCATCTGTTGCTTCAATTCGTAATAAAATCTGATAAGCACCAGTCGAGCCTTTGGGGAATTTCGTCGGATCGGGGCTTGGTAACAAGACTTGCCCAGTCGGTTGCAAGAATATATCGAACCGTTCGAGCAGGGTATAACGTCGTTGTAAACCGCGTTCTTCGAGCGGCAAACTGGCTTCGGTTAATAAATCTCGCCCAGTTGGGGGCGGATCTCCAGGTAACACTACTTCCCATCTGCCTTTTAATCTACCCGTACCGTTGTAGCTAATTTGGGCACCGAATTGAGGTAAAGTTGACCCAGTAACAACCGCAGGCGCAGGTTTACCGCCAGTAACTAGTTTGACGCTGGTAATGCTAAAAGGCACGCGCGCGCCACCGCTAGAGAGCCGACAGGTAACGGCTACATATTCATCAGGGCCGCCGTTATTACTCCTCCAGCGGCGCACGTAGAAGAAATCGGAATTATTACCTCGCGCTGCATCTTGATAGGCTTTACGCGCCACAGAGGCGGGAATGGTCATAATATCTGTATAGTTATTTTGACCGCTAGTTCGACCGATATTGTACCGACGCGGCAATCTCCCAAATACGGTACCAGAAACACACGATCGATCGGCATTAATTTCGCCACACCACAATGCTTCAGCGGGGCTTTGGTTATTTAATCCAAAGTAGGTGAGAAATACCGTAGTCGTGCCGAAACTTTTGACATTTACCCCTCTGGGACTAACGTCGGCAGCTTGAGCGGGTTGCATTCCCAAGAAAGTTACACCTATAGCTAAAATTGTCAGCGATCTGGTGAAGATTTGGTTGGTTTTCATGGTTTAGGGAATAGGGGATAGTGGTTCAAAAACTTAGACTTATGCCTGCACTGACGGTATTAATTGTTGAATCGGTGTTGATATTGCCGATCGAACTACTGTTAAGATTCGATTGACCGCTGTAGCGGAGGAAAACACTGCCAGGATTTTCGCGACCGAAAGTATTTGTTTTGAAATTCCAAGTTAGGAGTAAATCTAAAGCATTCGATCGAGTCAAAGATTCGCCGATCGAATCAGAGTCATTATTAAAATTGTAATTAACAGCTAATGTGACATCAGGGACAAATTCCCAACTCACTCCAAAGGTCGGACTTTGGGTAAACCGCGTAATTTGGCGTTCGATATTTTGGGCGTTGTTGAAGTTGTAGCCAAGATTGAATCTTAGTTGTTGACTGGGTTGCCAACCAACTGAAAATTGATGACTGATATTATTAAAGTCAGCATTTTCGCGTTCCTGCTGGCGATTGTCTTGAAAAGTATTGCTAAATTTATAATCAAATGATAATGCGTCAGAAAATTTCCATTCAAGCCCGATTGATTGGGTATTACTAAGCTGATTGGGAATTTTAGATGGGTCTTCAAAATCCCCACTTGCAGCAGCCACGATCGAACCGTTCTGAGCGATTTGTTGATAGCTGTAGGAAATCGTGGGTAGTAATGAGCTGTTGTTCTGTAAAACTGACTGTAAAGGTACATTTAGGCTAAAAGTATCGCTATTGTTTTTAGTCTTTAAAAGATTGGGAAAATTAGCGATATTATCTTCAGAATCAGTGTGTTGAAATTGGATGTTAGCACCAGCGATCGTCGCATTAATGCCATACTGAGCTTGCAACCTGTCGGCATTGACAGTTGCGCCGAGCGTCCCAAATTGAGGATCTGTCTGTTCCAGTTTTATATTGGCGGAGAGAGATAAATTGCGCTTATCATCTAGTTTGACATCCTTGAGAATATCGTAGCTAGTTTCGGCATACCAGGCATTTTTAGTTACGGGTTGTAGAGCGATAGCATTTGTCTCATCAGTGAGTTGTGGATCGTTGGCTCCACCTGCCGTAAAGGTACTGCGGGCAAAGCCAGCATCGGCTTTCCAGCGTCCGTTATCGTTAGCGGCGATAACTCGGAAGCCAATCCCATCGCTAGCTTCGGCATCGACAACTTCACCGACGTTAAAATTGGCGACGGGTAAACGAGAACCATTCATCACGGTAGTTTCCAGCCGCACGCCGCCAGCATTATTATTCGCCACTTGCATTCCGAGGGTGGCTCCAGTCAGATTATTATTACTCTCGC